>CAYRTD010000081.1:0-17906 GCA_964426915.1 uncultured Bacteroidaceae bacterium
CGCTGAAGCTTTCCGCGAGCGTAGAAGCTCTGCGGAGACGCTAGCGTAGGCGCCTCCGCAGAGTAGCTTCAACGCTCGCGGAAAGCTTTAGCGATACGCGGTTGCGCGCCTTGATCTCGAGCATTCTGTTCCGATAGCTATCGGAACAGACTCTCGACTCTCTTGACGGACACTATTTAGAGTAATTATCCTATTTCAGGAATAGTTCTATTACAGCAGGGTATTCAAACAGATTAATATATTATATCTTAAGTAGCTGTTTTTATGTGTGTTGAAAAATATTTTTAAAAAAAAGGCTGATATTTTGAGCTTTTTTGCATAAAAAAATAGAAAATACTTTTATTGAACCTTATTTTTGAAGGGAAAAGACCAGGCGAGGATAAAATAAGGTAAATTAGAATACGGTTTATGATCCTGAATTAAATTATATAATATGGAAAACTCCAGGCTTGAACTGGCTCATCGTTTTGTAAACTTTACGGGAGAAAACATATTCCTTACCGGGAAGGCGGGAACAGGGAAAACAACATTTCTGCATGACATAAAAAGGGAGGGCCTGAAAAGGGTCGTAGTTGTGGCACCTACGGGCGTTGCCGCTATAAATGCCGGAGGAGTAACAATACATTCCTTCTTTCAAATGCCTTTCGGCCCGATAATTCCCGGCTCACAGAGAAATTCATCCCGCCATAACAAATCTCATTTCCAGCGAAGGTTCAGTAAAGAAAAAATCAATATCATAAAAAGCATGGATCTACTTATTATAGATGAGATCAGCATGGTGAGAGCCGATATTCTCGATGGTATTGATGAAATTTTACGCAGATACAGGGACAGGGATAAAGCTTTCGGAGGAGTACAGTTATTAATGATCGGCGATCTTGAACAACTGGCTCCAATTGTTAAAGATGATGAATGGATGTTTCTCCGGGATTATTATGAAAATGCTTTCTTTTTTAGCAGCAGAGCTCTAAAGAAAACTAATTTTATCAGTATTGTGCTTGAACATGTGTACCGGCAAAGTGATCAGGAGTTTCTTGACCTACTTAACCGGGTGAGGAACAAGAATCTTGATCAGGAATCACTTCAGAAACTAAACAGCAGATTTATTCCCGGCTTCATTGAAGAAGACAATGAAGGATACATAATACTTACCACACATAATGCCCAGGCCAGAAAAATCAATCAGTCCAGGCTTGAATTACTTCCGGAAAACAGCAGGACCTTTAAGGCTGAGGTAAATGGTAATTTCCCCGAACACTCCTACCCTACAGAACCACAACTTGAGTTAAAAACCGGAGCACAGGTAATGTTCGTTAAAAATGATATCTCGAAAGCAAAAAGATACTTCAATGGTAAAATAGGAATTATAGAAGATATTGAGGAAGATACAGTTTTTATAAGATGCGAGGGTGAAGAGGATATTATAGACGTCAATCCGGTTGAATGGGAAAACATTAAGTACGGAATTGATGAGGAAACCAGAGATATAAGAGAAGAAGTCACGGGAACCTTTGTGCAGTTGCCTTTAAAGCATGCCTGGGCAATAACCATACATAAAAGTCAGGGACTGACGTTTGAAAAAGCAATTATTGATGCAGGAGCCTCTTTTGCTCATGGTCAGGTCTATGTGGCCCTGAGCCGTTGCAAGACTCTGGAAGGCATGGTACTAAACAGTCCGCTTGATCCTTCATGCTTCATTCACAATTCTCAGGTTTCTGGATTTACCCAAAACGCAGAGGAAAATCCGCCGGATGAACAGAAATTTACAGAAGCAAAAAGAAGTTTTGAAGAGAACTTATTAATTGATCTCTTCAGTTACCGCCAACTCGATTATGTCCTTACAAAACTCACTAAAGATCTGGAAGCTCATTCCCGGATCATAGCAGGAAACCTAAGTCCGATTTTAAATGAACTTTTCCCTTTATTCAAAAAAGAAATACTGTCAATATCGGAACGGTTTCTACCCAAGATAAAAGAGATGCTCAGGGAAAACATGGATTTGGATAAGAACCTGAGATTACAGGATAAGATTTCAGGTGCTTCACAATATTTTTTAGCAAAAAATAAGGACATCTTAATTGAAAAATTGGAGAATTTTGGATTTGAGACAGATAATAAAGAAGTGCAAAAACTTTTAAGTAACTCCCTGAGTAATATTCTGGATTTAGTAATATTTAAGAATTTATGTCTCGAAGCCTGCGTTAATGAATTTAATTTGTCAAAATATCTGGAAGTAAAGGCAAAAGCACAGCTTGAAGAGGTGCCAAAGAAAAAGACTACATCCAAAATCAAGGAAAGTGAAATTGGAGATATAAGAAATCCCGGGCTTTATGAAAAACTTATAAAATGGAGAAACAGGCTTGCCGAAGAAAAAGCAATACCTCATTACATGATAATACATTTAAAAACGATTATAACATTAAGCAATTATGCACCTTCAGACTTTAAAGAATTGAAGATGATCAAGGGCCTGGGTAAGAAAAAACTGGAAAAATACGGTGAAGAACTGATTGAGATTATCCGTTCGTCGGGAGCTGAGAACAAGCTGGAGGAACATGAACTAAATACTATTAAACGGTCAGAGCAGAAAAACAAGAAAGAAAAGACCCCGACTGCCGATATAAGTTATGAAATGTACACTTCCGGCCTAAGTATAAAGGATATTGCAGAAGCAAGAGGTCTTGTTGTAGGTACCATTGAATCACATTTGGCTGATAAGGTTGGTGAAGGATTGCTGGACATTCATGATTTCATAGAGAAAGAAAAGATCAATAAAATGAAAGTGTATTTCATGAAAGCCGAATCCAGTAAATTAACAGATGCAAAAGAAGTTCTCGGCGATGAATATACTTATTCAGAGTTAAGGTATATGCAAAAATATTTGCAGGGGAGAGAATCATAAAGGATGATCCGGAATCCGGATAAAGAGCATCACACCTTTTAAGTAAACTATATTTTACAGTCATACTTTAGGGTGCCATGAAAAACAGGAACGAACGAACAAACTACCTGGCCGAGGCAATGGACAGAAATATGTCATTGGAGAAAAAGGTATTAAAAAAATAATAATCAAAAAAAAATACAGACATCTGCTGAAAGCATGAAGAAGTATTTTTTTATCACGAATTCTCTCTTCGCTTTTCACCCCCTAAAAAAAAAAATCTGGTTTGCTTTATGCGAAATCAGAATGATTCAAAATTCATTGTTTATCTAAAAAAGGGATAAGGGTTCATTTTTTAGTTTGCTGATTATCTTAGTATTAGACTGGTTAATCGAGAGACAGACCCTAAGGGTTGCAACCCTTAGGGTCTGTCTCTCAGAAGAAAAAAAATAATTATAATCATGAAAAAAACAAAGTACGAAATACTTCAATGCGGCAAGTATTATCATATCCATAATCGGGGTACAAATTCCTGTAATTTATTCAGGGAAAATGAAAATTACGAACATTTCCTTCGATTGTTTGACAGATATATTATTCCCGTTGCTGAGTGCTATGCCTGGGCTTTACTGGGGAATCATTTTCATATAATGGTAAAAATCAAAAGCAAGAGTAAGATCTTAAAATATCAGAAAATAGCAAGACTCACCAAAATGACAGCTGAAGGAAGAGTCTATCAGCAATTCTCAAATCTGTTCAATGCATATACAAAATCATTTAATAAGAAATTTGAGAGATCAGGAAGCTTATTTGAACATCCATTTCACAGAAAATGCGTTGAAGGAAAAGCCTACTTTCTGCAACTGATCCTATATATCCACACAAATCCGGTCAGACACAAATTCTGTGACCATCCTCTTAATTACCCCTGGACCAGCTTTATTGATTTTTTATCCAAAAAACCTTCGAGGATAAAAAAAACGCAGGTCTTCGACTGGTTTGATCAAAAAACAAATTTCGAAGCAATGCATAAGCAAATGGTCGAACTAATTCATCTTGAAGATTTAAACGATTTATCTTGAAAATTATGTAAAAGAAGAAAAGGGTCGATTTTTCAACACGCTGATTATGTGCAATTTATTCACCACGAAGACTCTTGACACCCTAAGGGTTGTAACCCTTAGGGTCTGTCAAAATAACCGCATCACCCTCCCCCAACCACAGTCAGCTTTATATAATCAATCATCAAAGAAATATCGAATTCAGATAGCTGATATTTCATTAGATGCATGCTATCCTCCTTCATCACTTCCCGAAACCACTCGTGGTCAATCTTTGCTTTCTCCAGACTTATCCTGTAATTCTCAATGGCTCCTGCCTTATCACCCAAACTCCAGTATACATGCCCAAGATTCATGTAATCATATTTGTTCCCTTCCTTTTGGACTATCTTCTCAAAATACTTTTTGGCATTTTCTGTTTTTCCCAGTACAAATGAACACCACGCTATTGGCCGGTGAACTTTTATGTTATCCGGAGCCAGATACTCAACTTTGAAGAAATATTGTAAAGCAGTCTCGTAATCTTCCTTTTCCATGTTTGCCTGACCTAAAGAGGTCTGAATGTAAAGATTCTCCGCATCGATCTTTTCTGACTCCTCATAATATTTAATGGCCAAATCAAATTTCCCTAACCGCCGGTAACAGAAGGCAATCTTGTTATATAACCAGGTTCGAGGTTTCGTAACTATCTCCGCTCTTTTATAATAATCGAGAGCATCTTCAAATTTACCAAGACACTGATAGGAGTAGGCAACCTTTTCCAGTAATTCGTGTTCAGTATCCTTATCTTCCAATGAAAGAAAAATGTTCAAAGCCTCTTCATAATGATCCTTTTCAAAATAAAACTCCGCAATATTTCGTATGATCTCTTCATCATCTACCATTTTCCTGAAAAAAGCCCTGTTATGAAAATCAAGCGGCAATTCAAAAATATCCTTAAACTCCTTTTTAAGCGGATGAAGCCGGAAAAAACGATACAAATCCTGAATGTATTGGACAATAACCGACCTGTCATGCACATCTTTCTTTAAAAGCTCATCCTCACTCGCCATCTCATTCATCGCCTGCATCTCCATATTGAATAATTCAACCATCATCGTTTTCTGCATATCGGGCATGTGCTTAACATTCAGACAAAATGAATATTTATCTGAATTGCATAGAAAACCTGTTCGTTCCAAACCTTCCAGAAAAGCACCGCTATCAAAGCCCTCTTTCACCTCGCTAAATGTATCGGCGAAATAATAATTTTCCTTGTAAAAAGGTAAAAACCAATTATTAATGTCATTGAAAAATTCAAAGTTCTTTAACATCGCAAATGCTGAAAGAAATACATCGGAACCTTCCATTTGTAGATTTGAAAATTCTTCCATCTTGTCATACAGATCCGGGGTATCTTCAAATACTCTTTCCCATTCCGGGTTTTTATCTTCCAACATCTTGTCCTTCAACAGATCTTCAATGTTTAGCTTATCCTCCAGAGTAGACCGCATCTTCCAAAGTTCCGGCATGATCTCATTTCTGATCTTCTCCGTAACTTTTTCCGTTTCTTTTGCCCTGAGAAGTTGAATTACCACGCTCTCAATAGCCTTATTCCACTGACGGTTTCCCTGTAATATTTTTATCCTTTGTTCGATTTCCGGATATAGATTAAGCCTGTTATCGTGAACATAAAAACCAATAAGGATACCAACCAGTGCACGCTGCCAAACTCTGTGCTCCTGATCTTCATATATGTCAAACAAAATCCTGATTTTTTCAATGTCAAAATACCTTAAGACTGAAAGGGTTAATGCACTTACCAGCAAAGACCTGTAATACCAGGGGAAACCGGGACTGTTCCTGACTTTCCCAATAAGCTTGAGATGTGATTCGGTAAGCCTGTTATTTAACCAGAATACCTTGAAAAAATCGGAAAGCCGGGAACGTGTATCACCTTCCTCTCTTTCCTTGTCTTCCGATATTCCAGTATCAATTGATTCTTCCTCTGATTCAACTTCTCTCCCAACCACTAAAGTTTCAATCCATAACGAAAGCTCTTCGGTTTTAATTTCCGATTCTCTTTTCTGCCTTTCCATTATCTTATAATGTGCAAGCATTCCATTCTGCATAATGATCTCCTCTTTTACCTCATCAGCAAGTTCAAGTACCGACTTTATGAGCCTGTTAAAAACCTGCTCTTTTTCAGGGTCATCCCCCTTTTCAAATGTATATGCCAGGATATTTCTGTAGGTTTCACGGAAATTACTGAACCTGTTAGTAAAATCTGCGTTTTGAGAGAGCATTATAAGATTCTCCATGACCTCAAAGGCTTCCGTTATTCTCCTTTCATCAACGAGTTCATTAATCTTTCTGTACTCCTCTGTTAATTCTTTATATGTCATTATATTATCCTTAATATCGAAAATTCGTTGTCAATTCTGTACTACTCAAGCGTCAAATTCAGAGCAGAGAGGTCAGGCCGGAACCTGAAAATATAGTATTCTGTTATGACAGGTTTCGCAATGATGCAAATGCCATGAAAATATCGCTCTTATAAAAAAAATGAATGAGTTTGTTTCTTAATTGCATATTAGTTGTATTTATATGCTGCCAATTATAATATGTGATTCATTTTTTATGAATAATCCAGTCGATTCATATCTGATAAGGAATACAAAAATCTTTCCGTAATGTATATGAAGTGCATTTTTGTCAAAATGGCAGTGATGAAATTCTTGTAGTGAACAGATTAACTGCAAATCAGGTGAGGAAAGTAGAATAATAAGCGGGATTCCGGCTTAAACCGTTCTCTCACCGGTAAGAATAAAACCTGCATCCATTTTAAGATAACTCTTTAAGGGTCATAGCGTTTTCAGTTGAATGAGCTTCATGATCATTATTAAAATAAACATAATAATCTTTAGCTTTGGATTTTTTCAATCGCTCCACCCATTTTTTCAGTTCCTCCCTACTATAATCATACTTGTACCACTCCTCTTTACCATGGAATCGTAAATAAACACTTTTCGTGCGATCAACCAGGACTTCAGGAAGATCTCCGGGAGCAGAAAGACTGCAGGTCATAACATCATACTCTGCAAGCAAATCATAAATCTCATCATTAAACCAGGAAGTATGGCGAAACTCAATTACATTTCTGAAATCTTTATCAAGTATTTTACAGAAATTTTCAAGCTTCTCCTTGTTTTTATGAAGATTACCAGGCAATTGCCATAGTATAACATCTGTCTTCTTTCTCAGTGGCTTTATGCCATCATAAAATTTTTTCAGATGTTCTCCGGGATCTTTTAATTTTTTCATGTGAGTAATATATCTGCTGCCCTTTACAGCAAACCTGAAATCGTCGGGTGTAATTGAAACCCATTCCTTTAAGGTTTTTTTTTCAGGGATCTGGTAAAAAGTATTGTTGATTTCCACTGTATTGAAATGCTCTGAATAATACTCCAGCCATTTTTTCTTTTCCAGATCTTCAGGATAGAATTTTCCTTTCCAGTCATCATAATGATATCCGGAGCACCCGATGTAATATGCCATAATACTTTTTTTTAAGATTTTTCCTGACAGGAGGGGCAATAATAACAACCTCTTCCTGAAACTTTTATCTTCTTTACCTTGCCCTCACAATAGGGGCATTTCTCACCTTCTTTTCGAACCGGAATAAGGTAATTTTTGGGAAGCTTTTCCGGATCTGCTTCTGCTTCTATTGCCTTCTTTAATACCTCGGTTATCTTTCTGTATAACTCTTTTAGCTTTTTTTCGTCAATCCCGCTCAAATCAGCCTTTGGATGAAATCTGCTCTGAAAAAGTATTTCATCAGAATAGATATTTCCTATTCCTGAAAACAAACTCTGATCCATCAGAGCACTCTTAACGCCTCCACGTTTTTGTTTCATTAAATCTAAAAACTCGTTCTGATTAAGTTCAAGAGCATCCTTTCCTATGTCATTTTCCTCGGCGAAATCGTCAGGTGAATCGCAAATTTCAATCTTGCCAAGTTTCCGTTTGCTAATAATACTCAGATTGCCATTTTTAAAATGAAGGGAAAATGCAGAATATTCGGGTTCTTCTTCCTCTTCCTTGAAAAATGAAACAGTACCCGTCATACCGAAATGCAGGGCAAGCCATCCGGAATTCCCAAGCTCAATAAAACAATATTTCCCCCTTCGTAAAGTTGATTCAATTTTCTTTCCTATAATTTCATTTAGTTTTCTTTTAGAATTCTCAAGAAGTTCCTTTTTATGCAGTGTATAATCATCGATAGTTTTTCCAACACTGTTCTTCTCAATTGTTTTTCTGAAAACTTCAACGTCTGGTAATTCAGGCATGCTTAGATGTTTTTACTTGTGTTTATTTAACCTGAAAAGCAATAAAATCATGCCAGCATATTTTAAAATTCTTTAAATACCGTTTTTTCAACAAGAATGCACTATCTATAAATTCAGATAAAAATTCAAATGAAATCTTATGTAGAATGTTTATAACAATATGTGGAAATAAGCAACAATACATCTGCATTATTACTATGATCACTTTCTCTTTTTATCTGTAAACACCTATGCGTCAGTTATTAATTTTACAGCAACTTTTAATCTTTTTTTTGGCATGAAATTGTCCTTCTTTATATCAGTTAAACGTTTAAAACTTGAATATTATGAAAAAAATGATTAAAGTAATTGAAGTAATAGCAGCATCTGATAAAGGATTTACAGAAGCCACCCAGGTAGCCGTAAGGGAAGCCGCCAAAACAGTTAAAAATATTAAATCTGTGTATGTTAAAGAAATGAACGCAAACGTTGAAAACAATGAGATCGTTTCTTATGCAGTTAATGCAAAAATTTCTTTTGAGCTTGAAAAAAGCTGATTTTAAGGATTTCTTTCAAAGTGATCATTAGAAGAAAAACATTGTTATCCGGCTGGATATTTAATGATTCTGCCGGATAATTTGTTTTTAGTTATATTGGATATATTTAATATACTTATTGCGTTATTATTAGTTACTCTTTTTCTATGCCTGCGCTAGCGCCTAAGCAGAATAGCTTTTGCCTGCGCTAAAGCTTCGACGAAACGCAGACCGCTCATGGTAAAGCTGAGCCAAAAAACCAAAAAGGCTGTCTGGTGATAAATCTGACTGGTCATAATTATCCCTTTTTTGAGCCGGCTCAATTGCCCATCCTAAAAACCCCTTTTATGCCTGTCCATAACAAAGATATTGCTGATATCTTATTCGAAATAGCGGATCTCCTCGATCTCAAGGGTGAAAATGAATTCCGTATACGTTCTTACCGGAATGCTGCCAGGACTGTTAGTGAAGGTTCGGAGGATATAACAAAGATGGCCAGAAAGGGAGAGGACATCTCTTCTCTTCCGGGGATTGGAGAAAGCATGGCGGAAAAGATCAGAGAAATTGCCAAAACAGGAAATTTGAAACAACTTGAAGAACTCAAAAAAGAAATCCCGCCTTCCTTAACTGAGATCATGAACCTGGAACAGATGGGACCTGAAAAGACAAAGATACTTCATGAAAAATTGAATATAGAATCCATTAATGATCTGAAGGAAGCAGCAGAAGCAGGGAAAATTGAAGAAATAAAGGGGTTCGGAAAGAAAACCAGGGAAAAGATCCTCAAAGAAATACAGGAATATTCTGAGAAAGGAGGGTCCCAACGGTTTAAATTGAGTGATGCGGATAAATATGCAGCTTCTTTGATTGAGTATCTGGAAAAAAAAGTTGAAAATCTTACCCTTGCAGGAAGTACAAGAAGAAGGAAAGAAACGGTAGGAGACATTGATCTGGTGGCAACAAGTAATAAGCCGGAAAAAATAATGAAATATTTTAGCGAATTCGAAGACGTTAAAGAAGTGCTGGCAAAAGGAGAAACCAAATCCTCGGTTAAACTTAACGGTGGACTGCAGGTTGACTTACGACTTGTTAATAAACGTTCACTGGGAGGAGCAATACTTTATTCTACCGGGTCCAGAAGTCATACACTCGAATTAAGGAAGATAGCCAGGGAACGAGGACTTAAGCTTAGTGAATATGGAATTTTTAGAGGAAAGAAAAGACTGGCAGGAAAAACAGAAAAAAAAATATATAAAGAGTTGGGGTTAAAATATATTGAACCTGAATTAAGAGAAAAAAAAGGTGAAATTGAAGCAGCAGCTGAAAATAAACTGCCGGATCTGATAAAGTTATCGGATATTAAAGGGGATTTACAGAGTCATACGAATGCCTCAGATGGTAAATACAGTCTGAAGGATATGGTTGATAAAGCCAAGGAATTAGGGTACAGTTATTATGCCGTCACAGATCACTCAAAAAGAGTATCTATGGCAAATGGTCTTGATGAAAAAAGATTGAGAAAACAAATGAATGAAATTGATATACTCAATGATCAGCTTAATAATATTAAAATATTGAAATCCATTGAAGTAGATATTCTTGAAGATGGCAAACTGGATCTTTCCGATAATGTACTGAAAGATCTGGATATTGTTATTTGCTCCGTTCATTACAATTTAAATCTTTCAAAAGAAAAACAAACAAAGAGAATATTGAAAGCAATGGATAACCCATACTTTAATATACTTGCACACCCCACCGGCCGAAGAATCGGAGAAAGAGATGAGATAGAGCTGGACCTGAAGAAAATTATGAAAGAAGCAAAGAAAAAAAATTGCTTTCTGGAAATTAATGCACACCCCGATCGCCTGGATTTAAAGGATACCTATATAAAAATAGCAAAAGATATTGGTTTGAAATTAGCCATTTCAACAGACGCACACTCAAAAGCTAATCTTGAAAACATGAAATACGGTGTTGCCCAGGCCAGAAGGGGATGGCTGGAAAAAACGGATGTACTAAATACCCACACCTGGAGTCAATTAAAAAAAATGTTGCAAAGAAATTAAACATAAGGTCCTTACGCTCAACCTCAACTCTTCCGATGAAAAGGATAAGATCAGGAATTTTATTGATTCACTATAAAGCTAACCCGGAAAGATATATCTGAAAATGAGAAAAACGATTTCTTCACTTCCACTTCATTTGCAGAAAAACTATTTTTCTGATTTATAAACTTGACGGTGCAAAAAACATAAGGTCAGGATCATTGCTGAAAAACAATATGAATAGATGATCCGTTCAGAATGAAAAACTGCTTACTTCCGGCTACCTGTTGATATTTCAGATCCTGAACTTTCCCATATATTCAGCTTTACCCAGGATCTGGCCGTTTATGGCGTTATAGAAATCCTCTCCGTTGTGAATAGATTCCGGCGGTAGTTTACTTTTTAACGCAATTAGCCTGAAAAAATATCTATGCTCCTCTCCTTTCGGAGGACAAGGTCCTCTGTAGCCTATTTTACCAAAATCGTTTTTTGCCTGGATAGCCCCATTTTCAAGATTTTTCTCTATGGGAATCACTTGTTCCAATTCATGACAATCCTTAGGAAGATTATAAACAATCCAGTGTGTGAATGTTCCACCCGGCGCATCCGGATCTTCCATAATGAGTGCAAATGTTTCCGTGCCTTTGGGTTCATCATCCCATCGCAATAAAGGGGATGTGTCATCTCCTTTGCAGGAATGTACATCCGGGATCGAAGATCCCTGTTCAAATGCAGGTGTTGTTAGATTAAAAGCCATAATTTTTTTTTTAGTCGGGAACATCTTTATCCGCCCTGGTTTCCCAGATTATAAAACATTATCCCAAGACTGATACTAACATATCCCTGGGTTCCTATTTCCTTATTTTCAAAAATATAGTTATACCGGGAATTAAAATTAATTCGTATATTTTCAGTTAATGGAATAAGAACTCCTGCCTCGGGCTGAAGTCCAAAACTCCATTGATACTTATTTGTAAAAGTATATAATCCGAGATCAGTGCGTTTCTGAAAATAATAAGCACCAATTCCAAGTTTTCCATATGGAATTACCCGGCTTTCTTCTCCCATTAAGTTATACTGAAAAATAGCAAGTGCCGGAAATGAATTCATATATCTGAACTGTTTCCCGTAAATCGTGACATTACCGTCAGTATATGTATCCTTTTCAAGTTCTTCGTAAAAAGTATGCAATCCTACTTTTAAGCCAACAGACATCCGGTCTGTTAAATGATGACCAAATTCAAAACTTCCGCCACGAAAACTACTGACACCCATATAATCCGCAGTTTCTCCAGTGGGAAATGAATAATCATAGCTGAGCTGAATATGATTCTGACCGGACACCATTTGACCGTAAAAGCCTGATATTGTTAAGAGTAAAATAAAAATACCCGTTTGTATTTTAACTAAAAAAACTTTCATATCTCTAAGATTTTAATAAATTAAGTTGATATCTAGACTCTCTTGATTCCTCAATAATGACCTGTTATTCATATAAATAAGACGATTGATCAAAGGCCTGTTCTATGCCGTCTCTGACCCGCTCTTCTGTATTGCTATATGACATTTCGGCAAGCCCGTTTAAAACAGCCATCCACCTCACAGTGTAAGAAACTTCTCCGTTTTCTACATCAACACTATGAGGTTCGGCAGGATCGATCATTTCAATTATTACCGTCCCTACAGCATAAGTGTAGGAAACCGGATATCCCCATGGATAATAGGAATTCCAGCGATAACCGGGATAATAATAGTTCAGGCCATAATAGCCACCCCAATACCTGTCACCGTAATTATAGTAATCATAATAATAATTGGTATATGACCGGGTTCCTCTTGAGGTTAGGACAATAACAGCATTGTTCATTTTGTTTTCATCTGCGGTATCAGCAGGACTAAGTCGGGAATAACCCGCATTTTCCATCTGAAAAGCAATTTCATTAATAATCGCATTATCTAACTGTATCTCATCTTCAGATTTAACAGAATCTCCCCTCGGGGTTACCAGAGCTACAGTATCTGGTAAAAGGAAAAAATCCTTAGTGCCAAAATCAAAATTCACATCATACTGAGTCTGTACAATATCAAGATCTGCTATGTTATCAGACTCATCCGGATAGCAGGATGTCAGCAAAGAAAACATCAGAGCTACTATCCCGATACTGATCGTACTTATTTTCATAACTATTATATTTTATATTTTTTTTACATTTATTTTTCCGTAACCTCACAGATAGTGAATAATTCTTTATAATTGCATCCTAATGAAAAAGAAAGCTACCACAGATAAATCAAAATCTTCGGCTGTGAGTAATAATCTGTAACCATATTTCTTGTTTCATTCATGAGTTCTTAGCGACCTGAATAGATACATTTTTTTCAAATTTTATAAAACCGGTGTTATTATAACATCCCGGAAATTGTGGCAAGAAAACATTTCTTACTTCATCTGCTTCACCACTTCAGTTAATTTGTTCATCTCTTCATCCGGGATCTCAAAATCAAAAATATCCAGGTTTTCTTTTCTGTGATCTTCACCTGAAGCTTTTGGTATTACAGAAATATTTCCAAGCTGTATAAGCCACCGTAATGTAATCTGGGAAACTGTCTTATCATATTTCCGGGCGGTTTCACTAAATATATCATCCTGGCTTACTTTACCCTGTTCAAGCGGACTGTAGGCTGTAAGGGTTTTTCCGGTTTCTTTAATAACTTCCAGTGTTTCAAATGCCGGATTATATGGACTGAACTTTACCTGATTATTGGCAACCGGACCTATATTGCGGGCTTCTCGGAATAAATCCGGACTAAAATTACTTACTCCTACATACTTTACTTTATCATTGTCGGCAAGTTCAAACATTGTATCCAGGCAAGCCTTAAGATCCATTGAGGAGACAGGCCAGTGAATAAGCAACAAGTCAATGTAACCGGTATCAAGCTTCTTCAGACTCTCATCAAAAGAGGATTTAATTCCTGAAGGGGTCAGATTACCGGGATCAATCTTTGTGGTTACAAAAATATCCTCCCGGTTAGCATTACTTTCTTTTATGCCTTTTCCAACTTCACTTTCATTCCCATAATTCTGTGCCGTATCCAGATGCCGGTAACCCATATTAATTCCATCCATAACACTCTTAATGCAGCTGTTACCGGACATCTTCCAGGTACCCAATCCAATGACAGGTATTATATCTTTTATTTTCGTTTCAGGAGATAACATAATGAACTGTTTTTATATTAATTGAATATGTTGTCTATTTAGTGTCTGTCCATAATGTCCAATATACTCATTCCGTGTTAATTTTTAGCGGTATTCGTGACCGCGTTCGCGTAAAGCTTTAGCGGTTGCGAAGCTCGTTATCACTCGGTTCTGCGTTGCTGCAAAAATTTTAAATCCTCGAATACATTAGTATACTGCGGTTTAAAATTTTGTGCCTCCGCACGCTGTCGCTGAAGCTTTAGCGTAGGCGGCTAAAGCTTCAGCGACACGCGGTTGCGCGCCTTGATCTTGAACATTATGGACAGGCACTATTTATCCTATAGTAATATTATTAACAATACCCCTGATACCGGGAATATACAATAAAGCATCGTGAGCAGCATTTGCCGAAACATAATCCTGAACATTCCCTGAAATAGTTACAAGACCTTGATCGATAGACACATCAATATCGTCTACATTTACCAGAGGATCTGCATCCAGAGCATCGAACACATTGTCAGCGATCATTTCGTCATTAATATCATGACGGGTATTGACAATGAGATTATTTCTTACTTCATTAACCCCGTTTACCTTAGAGGCAATATCTTCGGCCAGTTTTAATTCGTGAAAGGAGTAAACTGACCCGTTTAGTTCAACTACACCCTTATGAACAGAGACATTAATATCATTGGAATTAACCTCAGTATTCCATATCAAAAAGGATCTCACACTTTCTTCAATCTCAAGATCGTCAGGCTGCTGATAACTTTCCGGGCGATCTACCTGTAGCTGATTGCTTACAGATTTTACTCCCATTACCATATAAGCATCATTTTCAGCAGCACGAAAAGCATCATAGCTTTTTACTGTTCCTTCGAGTATGACACTTGTCCCTTTAACATTCACAACAATATCGGTGCTTTGGATCCGGTTGTCACGGCGAAGGAACTTCTCAACTTTAGATTTTAATTCTCCTTCCGTTCTGATAATTTCTTTTCTTCGCATCTATTCTTCCTCCCGATTCTCTTATTTAATATATCTATTTTCTCCTTCAGATGGTTCAACAATTAAACCAATATTGATTAAAATCTTATTCACAATATTTTTTCAGGCCATTTCCGAACTAAGTGTCTTATTATCTGCACCTAAGAGGAAATATCTTTCTTTCGTCATTTTTTTTCAAGTGTGGACATAACGCACATTGATGGGGCGATTTTCATCAGGTGAAACAGGGAGTTCATAATTGTTTCATGCAGAAATAAACTGAGACCCGGATCAATTCTGAGTTTGAGTTGTTAGACTATAAAAGATCATGATCATTTTTATATATGACTAATATGGAAAATAAATATATCACAACTCCGGGAAAATCGATCGGACTCCGGGATTATAATACTTCTTATCTTGAACCGGGATTATTAAAAGTCGCAGGAAAAAGCAAGATGAAGAAAAACAGAAATAAAATCGCTGAGATCCAGGATAAATTCTATGCCCATGACCGCTACTCAATGTTGCTGATCTTTCAGGCATTGGATGCGGCCGGAAAAGATAGTACTGTAAAACATGTCTTTAAAAAAGTGAGACCCCAGGGAATCGAATTCCTTGATTTTCTTCCGCCTTCAAAAGATGAAAACCGGCATGATTATTTGTGGAGAATACATAAAAGGACTCCTGAAAGAAGAATGATCAGTATTTTTCACAGGTCATATTACGAGGATGTAACGGCTACAAGGGTCCATCCGGAATATATACTGGAACAGAAACTTCCCGGGATCGAAACAATTGATGATATTAAGGACAGTTTCTGGAGTAAGAGATATCGCCAAATCAATGATTTTGAAAAAATGCTGGTTGAAAACGGAACTGTCATTCTGAAATTCTTCCTCAATGTATCGGAAGCCAAACAGAGCAAAAGATTTCTTAAACGACTGAGAAGAGCTGACAAGCACTGGAAGTTCTCAGAAAAAGACATTGAAGAACAGTTGTTGCGGAATAAATACCTGGAGGTATATGAAAAAGCCATTAATCATACCACAACAGCTCATGCACCATGGCATATTATCCCTGCAGACCGTAAATGGTTCATGCGCTATCTTGTGAGCGATATCGTTCTGAAAAAATTACAAAGCCTCGACCTGTACTATCCCGGATTAAGCCTTAGTGGAGATAAAGATATTTCCGGGATCAGGGAAACACTGAAAAAGAAGATGAGAAAACATGAAAAATGAGATACCGGCTTTATGATTAGATGTACCGCAGGTTTCTCTTGAAAATATGTACACAAAATCCACTGCCGGTTATGAAAAAAAACTCATTGAAAACAATGAATAAACAAATTCAAAATATTTCTTAGTCCCCAGCAAATGAGTTTGAGATAAACAAAAAATAACTGGAGAATTGGCACCTTTAAATAAAGAGTTACATGTAAGAATTTAAAGTCCCACAGCACATAAAATAATTACATAAATGACCCTCAGTTCTCACAGATTTCATAAATTTATACAAAATCAATATCTCCAAGCTTATGAAAACCATTTGGATAGGAATCGCAGTTTTCATTGGATGGGCCATTTTCAGCAATTACTGGTATGTGTGTAAGATCAGGAACCTCTGTGGCGATGAAGTGACCTCCGTTATAGAAATGAATGAATCGCATACCATGACGGATACAATTGCAGAAATGGGCGCAACTGAGGAAGATGAAAAAGAAGAAAATGCCCTGGTCCGCTCCATTGAACAAACCGTTATTTATTTTACATTCGACTCTTCCTACGTAATAAATGAAGACGAATTGCAAAAACTCACACAGGATGTAAATACCCTCTCCCCGGAACTCCTTATTCTGGAAGGTCACTGTTGTGATATTGGTACTGAAAGCTATAATATGGACCTGGGTCAGCGAAGAGCGAACCGGGTTAAAAGGGCTTTAATAGAACAGGGAATTGCCCGGAACGCCATCAGTACCGTCTCCTATGGTGAAAAAGAGCCCGCAGTTCCAAATACCAGTGAAAACAACCGCAAACAAAACCGCCGTGTTGAAATAATTATTAAAGAAAAATAAATGCCATGGAAAAATTAAGTGCCATTCTTCAGATTTCAATTTTATTAATTGTTGCCTTCCTGATCGGGATAATCATGACATGGGTTTACTGGAGAATTAAATACAGGGAAAGGAGCAAGGAGTACGATGAAAAAACTAAAGAGCAGGACAGATTGCGTATGGAGTTACAACAGAGCCTGGATCAACTGAATACAGATAACCAGTCCCTTAAGGATGAACTTGAAAAAGAAAGGGAGAAAAATATTCTGCTTATGAAGGAGCACATACCCAGCAAGCTTTACACCGCTATTGTAAAAAATATGGGAGAAGGTGTCTCCGTAAGTGATGAAAATGGTTATTTCCTTGTTTTCAATCCCAAACTTGAAGAGTTAACAGGGTATACCCGCGCAGAAGCCAATGAGAATAAGGATCAGATCTTTCTTAACACCATCTATCCCGATGAAGCTCTTCGAAAAAAAGTAGCTGAAGACATTGAAAATATCCCTGAGGGCAGTGAGCACACAAATATCAAAAGTACTCTTACCACCAAAGACAATAAGAAGGTGCCGGTACTGGTAACATCCACAATTGTGAGCTATTATGGGAAGAAGTATTATTTGTCGGTTTTCAGGGATGCGTCGGAGGAGCCGGAGGTTGAGAGTGAGGGGGAGAGGTAATCGGTATGTCGGTAATCAGTAATCGGTGTGACCGGTGTAATGCGACGGAGTAACTGACCCCGAGAGAGGTCAAACTAGAATTGCCATGGGTGATAACCTTTGAGTGTTCGAAACCTTGATTTAGTGTTATTCAAAAGAGAAGTTTTCT
>CAYRTD010000082.1:0-17874 GCA_964426915.1 uncultured Bacteroidaceae bacterium
ATTTAAAATTTTTGCAGCAACGCAGATATTGGACATTATGGACAGACACTATTTAGTGACAATCATTTTTCTTGTTACCTGGTCATTACCTGCAGAAAGTCTGTAGAAATACATTCCTTCATTAAGTCCTGATATAGTAACTGTATGTTCACCTTCAAATTGATATTCCCGGTTAACTACCCTTTGAACTACCTTACCTGTAATATCGAATACTACCAATTCAACTTCCATGGCCTCAGGCAGTGAGTAAGTTATCATGGTGCTGTAATTAAACGGGTTAGGATAGTTCTGTGAAAGTTTAAGACCGCTTTCTGATTTGTAGATCTCAACTCCGCTCAGAATATTTCCGAAATATCCGTAGAAATCGACAGCTGTCCAGCCAGTTGCCCAGTTTGTTTCTCCGAATGCACCTTTATAGTTTGCACTCAGGAAGAAAGCAAGTTCCGGAGTTGGAGCCACGTTTTCCCATGCAGGTGATTCACTGTTTGGTCTTGGGTCAAGGCCTTCATCAGTTGAACGGCTAATACCTGCTAATTCGGGATCTTCTATTGTGTTATTATTATCTGTCAGATGATCGATAAGGAATTGTGCATTTGCATCTTCTGCATCTGTTGTTGCACGAAGAATACCGTTTTCACCCGCGTCAAGCTGATCACCGGAACCAAAACCAAACCAGATGTTATTCTTCAATACCAGATCCCCGGCTTCCATTCTCTGACGGCTGTCCGTACCGGAGGCAGCAGGAAGGTCTTCAACCTCAAGTGCATGATTCGCAAAATCTGTAAATATAGAGTTAGCATACATGCCACCGGCATTGTCGCGGAAGTGAAGTGCAGTTGAATTTTTAGCCGTAGCATCAACTCCAGAACCGATATATGTTGCATTGTAAATAGTTGGTTTTGAAAAAGGAGCTGCATCGTCAGGCTTGGAACCATCATGCTCACCACCGTTATCCGCTTCATCAGTACCCTGGATCGCAAACCAGAACTGGCCATTACCTACCCATCCGAAATCATAGTCGAACGCATCGTCCTTATTGAATGCAGAAACTAACCACTTGGCATTTGCTGCACCCCCAAACCATTCAAAACCATCATCATCATTAGCGATCACTTCAACATGTTCAATTACTGTTCCACTTCCAACGCCTCCCATAGTCAAGCCGTTAATTTCATTCCCCGGGCCCAGTTCAGCCCCACCATGACGGATAGAGACATATTTCATTGTACCGGAACTTTCAGCATTGTCATTCCCACCAAATTCGGCTCTTGCTTCTCCTTCAGGAATTCCTTCAATAGCTTTGGTCTCTGTATCGGTACCGAGTATTCCGTTTCCAAGAAGGATAATTCCACCCCATAGGCCACGGTCAGAAGTAGTCAGATCATCAGGATCATTCACATCATCAATTTCTGCTGTGAAGATAATTGGGAATTCAGCTGATCCTTCTGCATCAATTTGAGCACCTTTTGTAATTATAAGAGCTGAAGCATTGTCACCTGAAGTCGGAACTTCTTTACCCTTAATAACTGTACCAGGCTGGATTTTAAGTGTTCCCTCCTCAAGAAAAACAAATCCATCCAGAATGTAAGTTTTATCATTGGTCCATTCAGTATTCCCAGTCAGGTCTGCATCGGAAACAAATACTACCTCAGATCCAAATCCACCTTCAATATTTCCAAAGAAACCGTAAGCATCAACAGCTGTCCACTGAGCAGCCCAGTTAGCATATCCAAATGCACCACGGAAATCTGCCGGGGTAAAGAAGCCGTCATCAGAAGGAAGATCAGCAGTACCTGAGAGTGCAGGTGAGCCTGCTTTAGGTCTTGGATCAAGTCCCTGATCAGGGCTCCGGCTGATGCCTCTCAGCATAGGATCTGCAATGCTGTTATTATTATTTGTCAAATGATCGATAAGGAATTGTGCATTTGCATCTTCTGCATCTGTTGTTGAACGAAGAATACCGTTAGCACCTGCATCAAGCTGATCACCGGAACCAAAACCAAACCAGATGTTATTCTTCAATACCAGATCCCCGGCTTCCATTCTCTGACGGCTGTCCGTACCGGAGGCAGCAGGAAGGTCTTCAACCTCAATTGCATGATTCGCAAAATCAGTAAATATTGAGTTAGCATACATGCCACCGGCATTGTCACGGAAATGCAAAGCTGTGGAATTCTTGGCAGCCGCACCCGTACCTGAACCAATATAGGTAACGTTATAAATTGTGGGCTTTGAAAAAGGAGCTGCATCGTCAGGCTTGGATCCATCATGCTCACCACCATTGTCTGCTTCATCAGTACCCTGGATTACAAACCAGAACTGACCTTTACCTACCCATCCAAAATCATAATCAAAGGCATCATCTTTATTAAATGCAGAAACTAACCATTTTCCGCCAACAGCACCTCCAAACCATTCAAAGCCATCATCATCGTTAGCAATAACTTCAACATGTTCGATAACTGTTCCACTTCCAACACCACCGAAGGTAAGTCCGTTGATTTCATTTCCTGGGCCTAATTCAGCACCACCATGACGGATGGATACATATTTCATGGTACCGGAACTTTCACTATTGTCATTCCCGCCAAATTCGGCTCTTGCTTCTCCTTCAGGTATTCCTTCAATAGCTTTGATCTCGGTATCAGCACCCAGTATACCATTTCCAAGGAGGATGACACCACCCCACAGCCCCCTGTCTGAAGTTAAGAGATCTGAAGGATCACTCACATCATCGATTTCAGCAGTAAAAATTATGGGTTTAATGGGAGTTCCCACAGCATGTATCATTGCACCTTTCGTAATAATGAGTGCAGATGCATTGTCTCCGGTAGATGGAACCTCTTTTCCTTTAATCACCGTGCCAGCTTCAATTGTTAATGTACCTTCTTCAAGGAAAACAAAACCATCAAGCATATAAACGGTATCGGAATACCATGTTGTCGAACTGTTCAGATCAGCATCTGTAACGGTTACAACATTCTGAGAAAATCCCAGTTGTGCAACTGAGAATAAAAAAAGCGATAAGATAAAATTTCTTTTCATTTTAAACAGTTTTTAATTTTTGTTTTTGCAATTCTTCTATCATTAATCCGTTACAAATAAACCTAAGGAATATTAGCTATGTGTAATGTATGTATTATTTATACCTTAGTCATAGCTTAAATTTTTATTAACACCCATAACATTAATTTAATCTCTCCCAGAAGCCTTAGGGCATGAACATTTTAAGATTTTTTATTGTTAGATTTGTGATTGTGGCAGCATGTTGATCTTACAGAAAAATACTTTATCTTACAATTTCGACAATGTTGCAGATGGTTTGAGAATCCATCCTTTTTTTCTTTATGACAAAAAACAATATATATGAGTAATCCAAACGACAGACAATACACAAACGGTGAAATAACAGTATTCTGGAAACCTTCCAAATGTATCCACGCAACTACCTGTTTCCGGGAGCTACTGGATGTTTTTAACCCCAGGAAACGCCCCTGGATAAATATGGATGGAGCCTCAACTGAGAAAATTATTGAGGTGACGGATAAATGCCCAACCCAGGCCATCTACTGGAAATATAACAAGGATCTTACTGAAGAAGAGAAAGCAGGAAATTACAAGGGTCAGGGTGTAGAAGAAGAGGTAAATCCGGAAACGCTCCATGAGGAAAAAGGCAAGGAAAAAGAAGCTGAAGCAAGCCTGCAAATTATGCCCAACGGCCCGATCCTTATTGAAGGTGATTTTAAAGTTACAGGTTCTGATGGTGAAGTCATCAAAACCATGGTCATGTCATCCTTTTGCCGGTGCGGAAATTCAAAAAGTCAGCCATTTTGTGACGGTACACACAGAATTGCCGGATTTAGTGATGAATAAAAAAAGCAATCATTATGACTACAATGTGTAAAGTAATTAAAAACGGTCCCCTCGAAGTCCGTGGCGATTTTAAAATTTCAGGTAAAGACGGAAAAAGAATTGACATTCAAAGTCCGGTTTATCTTTGCCGGTGCGGAAAATCGGATAATAAGCCATTCTGTGACGGCACTCATGGAACCGCTAATTTTAAGGGGTAGAGAAATATCATTTTAAAAATTTCTTATCTATTCAGGTTGCTTTAAACTCATTTTTCCCCTGTGACCTAACGTCATGCTATTAAATATTCCCCCCGTGTACCCTGTGAAAATAACCCTGTGTACTCTGTGATTCAAAATAATATTAGGATCCTACATCAAAGTATTATCTTAAGTTGACGCATATGCCCTAAAGGGGGAGTAGCTAAAAATAAGCGATTTAGCAAAGTCCCCCTTTAGGGGATTTAGGGGTGATAACATTCTTTCGGAGTGGCCTCAATGTTTAAAAGGCAATAAACTGTTCAGACACCCCAATTTTTACTGGCACAACTCACTCTATTAACTTATATCAATATAACAATCATCAATAAGGTATTGTGAAAATAGTAAATTATCTTTGTGCTTCAATACATGCAATATGAATAATAGAACAAACATATCCGTTCATTCGGAAATTGGTGAACTGGAGACTGTTATACTTCATAATCCGGGTCCGGAAGTAGAAAACATGACACCCTTGAACGCTGAGCGGGCACTTTACAGCGATATTCTTAACCTGTCTGTTGCCAGAAAAGAATACTCACAGCTAAGCGGTATTCTGTCAAGGTATGCCGAAACATTTTATGTCGGAAACCTGTTGAAAGAAGTTCTTAAAGAGAACAGTGTAAAAGATAAACTTATCCGGAAGATCTGCAAAAACGAATGCGTAAATGACATTACAGATCAACTCCTTGAACTAGATACTGATGAACTGGCAAGGCAGTTAATTGAAGGGGTGCCTATAAAAAAAGACAGTCTTACCAATTATCTGAGCAATAACAATTACTCCCTGCGGCCGCTTCATAATTTCTTTTTCACAAGAGACAGTGCAGTTTCGGTTTACGATAGAGTGCTGATTTCCAGTATGGCCAGCAGGGTCAGGGAACGTGAAGCCCTTATCATGCATACGATTTTTGACCATCACCCTGTTTTTAAAGTTACAACCATGAGCAATTCCGGCTATACTGTTTCCGGTAATAGCATTAGCATGGAAGGAGGAGATATCATGATAGGACGTGATGATATAATACTAATGGGGATCGGAGCCCGAACCAGTCCCCAGGGCGTTGATTTTCTCTTGAACAGGCTTAAGGAGAATAAACATAAACAGAATATTATTGTACAGGAACTTCCTCACAAGCCCGAATCTTTCATTCATCTGGATATGGTTTTTACTTTTCTTGACAGAAACAGTTGTATGGTTTACGAACCTCTTATCCTTAAACCAAATCGTTACGAAACTGTCCATATCACCCTGGATAACGGAAAAGTAACCTCTATTCAGAGTAAAAAGAATATACCCGATGTTCTCGAAGAACTTGGAATGCCCCTTGAAATAAGTTATTGCGGTGGGCGCAATGATTCCATTATCCAGGAAAGAGAACAATGGCATAGTGGGGCTAACTTTTTTGCAATCGCTCCCGGTAAAGTCATTGCATACAGCAGAAATGTATATACCCTTGAAGATGCAAATAAAAATGGCTATGAAATTATTCAGGCAAAAGATGTTCTTTCCGGGAAGATCAATCCTGAGAATTATAAAAAATATGTTATTACCATTGATGGATCTGAGCTCTCCCGTGGAGGCGGAGGTGCAAGATGTATGACCATGCCGCTAAGAAGAAAAGAGGTAAACTGAAAAAACTCACCGAAAGGAAAATACTCAAATCCTGTAACTATATCCCCGGTAAATCGTCTGACAGATAAAATATCTGTAAAAACATGCTAAGAAATTACTTTCTGATCAATATTCGCAATTTCCTCAGGCAGTGGAGCTATTCGTTAATAAATTTATTCGGACTAACTATAGGACTAACTGCCGTAATAATCATTCTGATTTATGTGTTTCATGAATTCAGCTACGACCGCTTTCATAAAGAACCTGAAAGCATTTATCGTATAGTAACAGATATTAATATGGCGGGTAATGATCAAACCTTTGCCCTTGCTCAAACACCCCTAGCTCCCGAAATAAACAGAAAATACCCGGAAATAACTTCTTTCACCAGAATCCATCGACCCTGGAATTCCATACTGGTTTCCAGAGAAGATCAAAAATTCTATGAAAAAAAATTGATCTATGCAGATTCGGGTTTTTTTAAAACTTTCGATTTCAAGATATTACAAGGAGATCCGGACATTTTTCTGACTCGACCCTACACAATGGTCCTTACTCAATCGATGGCAAAAAAATATTTTGATAATGAAGACCCCGTAGGGAAAACCCTTAGTATTAATAACAAGCATGAATATGAAATCATGGGGATCCTCGAGGATCCTCCCAGTAATTCCCATTTCAGTTTTAATGCCATACTCTCATTTTCCACATTTTATGAAGGAAGCCAGGCGCAATGGATGGACAGTTGGATTGGTAATATTAATTACTTCAGCTATATAAAGGCAAGACCCGGCACATCTCCGGTTGAACTTGAGAAAAAAATGAATGAAACTGTTATAGAAAAAGCAGGCCAGGCATTTGAAGATTATGGTTTTACCCTATATGCTCACCTGCAAACAATAACCGACATCCATCTAAAATCAGATTATGAGCATGATATTCAGCCTCATGGTGATATAACCCACGTTTATATTTTCATTGTCATTGCTTTTGTTATCCTCGTCATTGCTGCTATAAATTTTATGAACCTCTCAACTGCGAGATCAGCAAACAGAGCAAGAGAAGTGGGAATAAGAAAAGTTAACGGCGCAAGGAAGTCTATGCTAATTATTCAGTTCATCAGTGAATCTGTTATTTATTCACTTATGGCTTTGATTCTGGCATTAATGCTAACTGATTTTCTGCTACCAGGGTTCAGCAGGTTAATGAATCGGGAATTATACTTTTCTATTACTCAAAATACAAATTATTTCTTGATTTTTCTTGCCATAAGCATACTTATTGGCATCGCGGCAGGACTCTATCCTGCTTTTTATCTTTCGAATTTCAAAGCAATCAAAGTATTAAAAGGAGAAGTGACCAGAGGGAAATCCGGAGCTTTCTTCAGAAATATACTGGTAGTGGTTCAATTTACTATTTCCGTTGTTCTGATCATTGGCACCATAATCGTTTTTCAGCAAATTTCATACATTAACAACAAGGATCTAGGTTTTAAGCCTGAAAGTGTGATCATCGTCCCCTTAAGGAATAAGGATCTCACAAGAGATTACAAATCGGTTAAAGAAAGAATTGAAAAGATTCCTGGTGTTATAGAAAGTGCAGCTTCCCAAAATTTCCCGGGTAATGAATTTAGCGGGAATGCATATCGCTTTAAAGGCATGGCACCGAATGAAAATATCCTGATGAACTTTATAGATGTGGATGATAAATATCTCGACCTCTTTGAAATGAAAATCAAAGAGGGCAGAAACTTTTCGGAGGATTTCGGAACTGATAAAGAAGCTGCACTTATGAATGAGGTGGCTGTTGCTCATTCGGGACTGGAAAATCCTGTTGGGGAATTTTTATGGGGACCCGATTCTGTTAAGAAAGAAATTATCGGTATTGTTGGGGATTTTCATTTTGGTTCTCTTCATAAAAATATAGAACCATTGATTATTTCACATGATCCCAATCGATTTAATTATTTAAACATCAAACTGGAAAATATAAACCTGTCGGAAACTCTAGATAAGCTAACAAAAGAATGGGAATCAATAGATCCGGAAAGGCCTTTTGATTATTTTTTTCTCGACACTACTTTTGAGGAATTGTATAATGAAGAAAAACGTTTGGGAAGGATCTATTTCTCGTTCTCACTGCTCGCTATCATCATTGCACTTTTAGGTTTATTCGGTCTTTCCTCATTTATTACAGAACAGAGAAACAGAGAAATCAGCATAAGGAAAGTGCTGGGCGCAAGCTCAAAAAACATTGTCCTGAAGCTATCATCCGGTTTTATGTTTTTGGTGCTGATTTCCAACATGATAGCCTGGCCTGCCGCCTGGTACCTGATGAAAAACTGGTTAAATAATTTTGCTTACAGGGTTGAGGTCAATGCCTGGGCTTTTGTTACAGCTACAATACTTTCATTGATTATATCATTCCTCACTGTGAGCATACAATCTTACAGAGCATCACTGGCAAATCCTGCAGATCAGTTAAGAAACGAATAAATGAAATCAGACAAGCTCTTTAACCCTGTTTGCAGCTTCCTGTAGTGTAATTGCAGAATATACCTTGAGGCCTGAATCATCAATAAGCCTTTTACCCTCTTCGGCATTGGTTCCCTGAAGTCTTACAATTACCGGGACGTTAATATCCCCAATTGACTGGTAAGCATCCACTACCCCCTGAGCTACTCGGTCGCAGCGAACAATACCACCGAAAATATTGATAAGAATAGCTTTTACATTGGGATCCTTTAGAATGATCCGAAATCCGGCTTCCACGGTTTCTGCATTGGCTGTACCACCAACGTCCAGGAAATTGGCAGGATCACCGCCTGATAATTTAATAATGTCCATGGTTGCCATAGCCAGACCAGCACCGTTAACCATACATCCTACATTACCATCAAGTTTGATAAAATTAAGATCATGTTTGGTAGCTTCCACCTCTGAAGGCTCTTCTTCGGACAGATCCCGCATCTCGGCATAATCACCATGTCTGAAAAGGGCATTTTCATCGAGACTAACTTTAGCATCGGCTGCAAGGACGAGATCATCGGAAGTTTTAAATACAGGGTTGATCTCGAACAATGAGGCATCTGATGAGGTATAGGCCTTATATAAGGCTGTAACGAATTTAATCATCTGCTTAAATGCCTTACCGGATAGTCCAAGATTAAAAGCAATTCTTCGGGCCTGAAAGGAAAGGAGACCGCTCCCGGGATCAATTTCCTCCTTAAAAATGAGGTGTGGGGTGTTTTCAGCAACAGTTTCGATGTCCATTCCTCCTTCTGTGGAATACATGATAATATTTTTTCCGGTATCACGGTTAAGAAGGACGCTCATGTAAAATTCATTTATCTCATTTTCCCCGGGATAAAAAATACCCTGCTCAACCAGTATCTTATTAACTTTCTTTCCTTCCGGACCGGTCTGATGGGTAATTAGCGTCATTCCAAGAATTTCCTTTGCATAATTTTTCACCTCATCCAGGGATTTGGCAATTTTCACACCACCCCCTTTACCCCTTCCACCGGCATGGATTTGTGCCTTCACAGCCCATGTATCTGCCTGAGTCTGGGCCTGTATCTTTTTTGCAGCATTAACAGCAGATTCGGGTGAGTCTGCAACAAATCCCATTGGAACAGGGACTCCGTGATTTTTAAGTATAGATTTAGCCTGATATTCGTGGATATTCATATTTTAAGCTTTAACATTTTCAAACAACGAAAATATCCATTTTTTTTCATTTAACTAAGAGAATAATAGATATTTTAGCGCTTCAGTTTAGCAATGTATTATGAAAAAATTAAGAATAGAGGAACTAAACCGGATCAGTATAGAAGAGTTCAGGAAAGCAGATAAAATTCCTGTAAGTGTAATACTCGATAACGTAAGAAGTCTAAATAACATAGGTTCGGTATTCAGAACCTGTGATGCTTTCAGGATTGAAAAGATCTATCTTTGTGGCATTACAGCTACCCCGCCCCACAAGGACATTCATAAGACGGCACTGGGAGCCACAGAGTCAGTCGAATGGGAATATTTCAAAGATACGGTTGAACTTATCACAAAATTAAAATCATCGGACTACCGGATCCTTTCTGTTGAACAGGTCGAAAACAGCACCTCGCTTGAAAAACTTCAGTTAAGCGGTGAAAATAAATATACCCTGGTATTTGGTCATGAAGTGCGTGGAGTAGATCAGTCTGTCATTGACATAAGTGATGCCTGTCTGGAGATTCCACAGTACGGAACCAAGCATTCCTTAAATATTTCTGTGAGCGCTGGGATTGTTATTTGGGAAGTATTCCGGAAAATCAGGAATAAGGCATAACAGGATAAAATGCGCGCGGGATTTTTATTCGCATCATCAACAGATAAAAAAAAGCCATCCCTTAAAGAGATGGCTTTTTTATATATAGAAACTTCAATAACTATTCTACCAGACTTTTAAAGCTGTCATTCTCAAAATACTCTGCAAAAACTATATCCTTTTTTGCACGTTCTTTCAGTTCACCATCTCTGTCGAATGCCATTCCAAGACTTTCAAATACCAGCTCATCCTTATCCTGCCTTGCAGCAATAACTGCTTTTACATAATATTTCTTTGCTATATCAGATTCTGTATTATTAATAGTTGTCAGGGCTGCGTCATAATCATCCTGTAACAACTTTGCGAGTGCAGCATTTACAGAATTGGTATTACCGAAATAATTTTCTGCGGCATCATATTCACCCTGTATAATTTTCACAATACCAAGATTATAATTTACAACATCACCAGCACCCATGGAAGCCTGGAAAAGTTCTTCAGCTTTCTCAACATCATTCTGCATAAGCGCAACAACTCCAAGATTGTTATTCACTACATCATTGTCCATCATCTCTTTTGCCTTATTGAATGCTTTTTCAGCTTCTTCCGCATCTCCCATTTTCACATAAACATATCCAATATTATTGACAGCTCTGAAGCATTTGGGATGATTTTCACTTGCTTTCTTGTAAATTGCAAGTTTTGTTTCCATATCATCATAAAGGTTTGCCGCGTAAAGAATCTCTTCAAGATTCAGACTATCGGGATCACTTGACCATACATCTTTAATTTCTTCATCCGATAACCCAATTTTTTCCGCTTCTACGAAAAACCTTGATCTTCTGAGTTCAGGAAGAACTTTATCTGCAAGTTCTTCAAAAGCAGCCGAAAGATTTCTTATCTCCTGCTCTCTTACCTGGGGATCTGAATACATGGAAAGAACGCGGAGTATAAGTTCTTTATCCTGAACATCAGCTTCCTGAAGTTCCTCTTTAAAACCTTCCCAGTCTTCAGGAGTATAATCCATTGCAAGGAAACCTTCTTTTGCAGCCGATTCAAGTTCAGATCTGCGTGATTCCCTGTCAAAATATCTTTTTGCAGATTCCTGCCTGTCTTCAGAAAGTTTTTCATTAAAATCGTAAGGTCCGTCAGGAGAAGCATAGGCATGCAATTTCATTCCTTTCAGATTAACCCTTTCATTCTCCTCCGACTTCTTAATATATTCAGAAAGTCCTTCCATATCCTCTTTTGTAACCTCTGAATTCCTTACGTTACTTCTATTTATAATATAATGAATATCGGCCTTGTATGAATCCGGAGTGATTCTCTCGAATTTATCCCCTACCATTACTGGTTTGGGGTCAACTACAACAAGTTTGGAGGTGGCAACAATACCATCAGCCAATTTGTAATCATCAAAGATCATTGAATTCCCTTTTAATTCAGCCTCTACCCTTACAACCAGGTCAGACATCATCATATCCTTGCTGTAAGGAACAGTACCGGTGTAACTTACGGAGCCGCCATCTGTACTAATCACCTGATTATTAGCTTCAACTTTTTCACCCTGCACTGTTTTTGCTTCATAGGTTGTTTCTCCACCTTCATACTTTAGAACGGGTGTTAATGTAAGGATCGCATTTTTATTGAAATATTTCTCGGGATATTTCACATCAATCTTGACATCAACTTCATCAGCATGTACCTCAAGAGGGTCAGGGGTGACCTGGTAGGAAACATCTCCAGCGTTTTCCTGCATTTTATTGAGACCACCACAACTACTTAAGAAAAATGCGGTAACAGCAAAAAGCGCTAAGTAATTTAATTTTTTCATAATGCACTGGTTATTAGTTATTGATTTAAAATTTGTTAACATTTTAATATATCGTACAAACTTAACAATGTTTTTTGTTAAAAACAAGCCCCGACAGGCATTTCAATAATGATTGTGGTTAGAAATTCTTGTTATTCCATAATTATATTCCCTGTCAAAAATATAATTTTTTACTGAATCATAATCATTTTTATCATCAAGAAAACATAAATTTCTTATATCCAGAATTAAAATTTTCAGGCCGGAAACGCTTTTGAGATAATTAAAGTATCCTTCCTGCACTCTGCGAAGGTAATCAGCTGAGATACTTTTTTCATATTCCCTTCCTCGAATTTTAATATTTTCCATTAACTGATCGATACCAGTATGTAAATATACATACAAATCAGGCTTCGGAAGGTTCTGATGAATGATATTAAATAATTGCCGGTATAACCTGTACTCATCCGCAGCCAATGTAATGCCTGCGAATATCAGCGATTTAGAAAAATAATAATCGGCAATGCTCAAAGGTGTAAACATATCCCTGTCCACCAGCTCTTCCTTGTGTTGCTTATAACGATCAGCCAGGAAAGAAAGTTCAAGCGGAAAAGAAAATCTTTCCGGATTGGCATAAAATTTCGGCAAAAAGGGGTTATCCGCAAATTGTTCATAGACAGCCTTTGCCCCCAGATCTGATGACAGTTTTTCTACCAGTGAAGTCTTACCGGCTCCTATATTTCCTTCGATTACTAAATAATTCAAACGGTTCTGAAATATTTGGTATTAATAATCCGGAACAAAATCCATATTATAAAAAGCAAAAGCCCATTTATCGGCATACTCATCAATAATTTTAGAAACCGGTTTACCAGCTCCGTGTCCGGCATCGGTTTCGATCCTTATCATAACCGGATTCTCACCCTCATATACTTCCTGCAATCTTGCAATATATTTAAAAGAATGAGCTGGAACAACCCGGTCATCATGATCGGCTGTGGTAACGAGAACAGCAGGATAATCTGCATCTGCCCGGATATTATGTAAAGGTGAATACTTGTAAATATACTCAAACTGATCAGGCTGATCACTTGAACCATAATCTGTCACCCAGTATTTTCCAATAGTAAATTTATGGAATCGGAGCATATCCATCACTCCAACTGCAGGCAGAGCTACGGCAAAAAGCTCAGGTCTCTGATTTATGACAGCTCCAACAAGTAGTCCGCCATTGGATCCCCCGAATATGGCAAGCCTGTCGGAAGAGGTATAATCATTTTCAATGAGATATTCACCCGCCGCGATAAAATCATCAAAAACATTTTGTTTATTGAAAATCGTTCCAGCCTGGTGCCATTTTTCTCCATATTCACCTCCTCCTCTGATATTTGCCAGGACATAAACCCCGTTATTCTCTAGCCAGATCATATTCCTTACATTAAATGAAGGTGTATATGTGACATTGAATCCTCCGTAACCATATAGTAATGTCGGACGCTCGCCATCGAGATCAAGGCCTTCCTTGTGAACAATAAACATAGGGACTTTAGTCCCATCCTTACTTTCATAAAAGACCTGCCGGGTGGTGTAACTTTCTGCATCTACTTCAACTTCAGGCCTGAAAACCAATTCGGAGGTATTGCTCTCCGTATCATATCTGTATATTTCAGTTGGCACCGTAAAGGAGGTGAACGCATAAAAGGCTTCACTACTGTTCTTCCGTGCAGTTATGCCGGTAATCGTGCCCAATTCAGGTAACTCAATTTCATGGAGTTTCTCTCCTTCAGGGGAATGCAGTTGAATCAAACTGTGAGCATCTTTTTCATATTCTGCAATAAATTTTCCTCCTGCAAGTTTACAGGATTTTAACACCTGGTCAGGGTTTTCAGCTATTATATTGTTCCACTTGCTTTCATCCGGACTATCAAGGTCGATTCCTATAACACGATACATAGGAGCATTATGATTTGTCAGAAAGTACAGCATATTTCCTTCATTTCCCACAAGCATATAGTCATTATCAAAATTTTCGATGATCTTCACAACATTTCTTTTTATATCGGTGAGATCCACATAATAAATACCATTTCCGGTTGTGGACTCATATGCTGTTATTACAAGAAATTTTTCATCAGAAGTAACCTCAGCGTTAAAGCTCCAGACCGGATTCTCGGGATCTTCATAAATGAGTTCATCTTCCTCCTGGGGAGTCCCTGCCTTATGATAATATATTTTTTTGTTTTCATTCACCCCGCTCAATTCTGAACCTTCCGGTTTATCATAACGACTGTAGAAGAAACCATCCTTATACCATGATATAGAACTGAATTTAATCCACTTGAGATGATCATCAAGTTGTTTCATGCTTTCAATCTCTTTAACAAAAAATTCATTCCAGTCGGATCCAGCCCTTGATATCCCGTATCCTGCATATTTCCCGTCGTGAGAAACTGAAAAGTTCGTTAGAGCGATGGTTCCTTCATCGGAGAATTTATTGGGATCGAGAAAAACTTCCCCTTTCTCCTTAACATCTTTCGTAATATAAACCACATTCTGATCCTGCAATCCATCATTATAGGAATAGAAATAATAATCGCCTTCTTTATCAGGCACTCCCATTCGCTCATAATTCCAAAGCTCCTCAAGCCTGTTTCTTATTTTATCCCTGAATGGAATTTGGTCGAGATAGTTAAATGTCACTGCATTCTGAGCACGAACCCATTCGGCTGTTTCTTTCGACATATCGTCCTCCAGCCAGCGATAGGGATCGGGAACCTCAGTACCATGATAGACATCAACAACATCGTCTTTGCGTGTTTCCGGATATTCAATTTTATTTTGTTTACATGAAATCATAAAAAATACAACTAAAATGGGCAATAAGAGCTTTTTCATTTTGATACAATTTAAAGTTTGGATCAAAATTAATATTTATCCTAAATGAACAGGTTCCGGCGAATATGTTTTTCAAACAGGATCAGGAATAAATTTTACATTCTTTAGAACTGAAGATTCATTCCGCTTTTATTTGAGTAGTGCATGACCTATAATAAAAAAACTACCTCCCAGCCAAAGCCTGAAGGTAGTTATAATATCAGTAACCTATGGAAAGTTCAAATTACTTTCCTATGAACAATATCAATTATCGTTACGTCTGTCCCTGCGGTTATCCCGGTTGTCCCTGCGGTTGTCACGTCTCGGGCCACCTCCTCTGCGATCATCACTACGAGGCTCTTCTTCAACACCTTCAGGCTTGGGCAGTAAAGCTTTACGGGAAAGCTTAAGTTTGCCGGTCTTGGAATCCACCTCAATAAGCTTGACTTGCACTTCTTCCCCTTCTTTAAGAACATCCTCAACACGACTGGTTCTTTTCCAGTCTATTTCGGAAATATGAAGCAAACCTTCTTTGCCGGGAAGAATTTCTATGAAAGCACCAAACTGCACAACAGATTTTACCTTTCCGGTATAAACCGTACCTGCCTCCGGAATAGCAGTGATCGTTTTAATCCTTTCCAGTGCAGCGTCAATGGAATCTTTATTGGATGCTGAAATATCAACTACACCTCTTCCATCAACTTCTTCAATAACAATTACCGTTTCGGTTACTTTCTGTATATCCTGGATTACTTTCCCTCCGGGACCGATTACCGCACCGATCATGTCGCCGGGAATTTCGATCCTGACAATCCTTGGAGCATGAGGCTTATAATCTTCTCTTGGCTCAGCAAGAGTTTTATTCATTTCATCGAGAATGTGCAAACGACCCATTTTGGCCTGAGAAAGAGCCTGAGCAAGAACCTCGTAAGGAAGTCCATCAACTTTAATGTCCATTTGTGTTGCAGTGATTCCATCCCTTGTGCCGGTAACCTTAAAATCCATATCTCCCAGGTGATCTTCATCGCCTAAAATATCGGATAAAACTGCATATTTTCCACTATCCAGATCTGTAATTAAACCCATGGCAATCCCCGAAACCGGTTTTTTAAGCTTTACACCCGCATCCATTAAAGCAAGCGTTCCTGCACAAACAGTTGCCATGGAAGAAGATCCGTTCGATTCAAGGATATCAGACACGACCCGGACTGCATAGGGGATTTCATCTTCACCGGGTACCATTTTTTTCAAAGCACGGTGAGCAAGATTTCCATGCCCTACTTCCCTGCGACTGGTACCTCTTGCAGGTCTTGCATCTCCTGTTGAAAAGGGAGGGAAATTATAGTGAAGAACAAATTTCTCCGTTCCTCTTATAAGTACCTCGTCAATGATCTTTTCGTCCATCTTTGTTCCAAGAGTAACTGTGGTAAGAGACTGAGTTTCTCCCCTGGTAAAGAGAGCCGATCCGTGTGCAGCAGGCAGATAGTCAACCTCACTCCATATGGGGCGAATTTCATCCGTTTTTCTGCCATCCAGCCTAATGCCGTCATCAAGAATTGAATTCCTTACTGCCTTCTTCTCTATGTCGTGATAATACTTACCTATAAGGGAAGCATTTACTTCTTCATCTTCACCAAGTTCCTCTTCAAGCTTTTGTATATAATCTTCCTTTACTTTATTAAAAGCTTCACTTCTCAGGTGTTTATCATTGATCCGTGATTTTGCCACCTCAAGTACTTTTTCATAAAGCTCTTTCTCCATTTTTTCTTTAAGATCAGGATCATTTACCTCATGTTCGTACTCCCTTTTTTCAATACCAAGTTCCCTGGCAAGTTCTATCTGAACCTCACATTGCTTCTTAATGGCATCGTGAGCAAACTTAATAGCTTCGATCATTTCATCTTCTGATGCCTCACTCATCTCTCCTTCCACCATCAGAATATTATCCTTTGTAGCACCGATCATCATATCCATATCCGCTTTCTCAAGTTGTGAAAAGGTAGGATTAAGAATAAATTCACCATCCACCCTGGCTACCCTTACCTCCGAGATTGGCCCGTTAAACGGAACATCGGAGATTGATAAAGCCGCTGATGCCGCCAATCCGGCAAGTGCATCGGGCATAATATCAGGATCTGCTGATATAAGGTTTATCGTTACAAATGTTTCTGCATGATAATCCTCGGGGAAAAGAGGACGAAGCGCTCTGTCAACCAATCTCGATATAAGAACTTCGTAATCAGAAGGACGGGCTTCCCTTTTCATAAATCCACCGGGAAAGCGTCCGGAAGAAGCGAATTTTTCTTTATATTCAACCGAAAGTGGCATAAAATCAACATCTTCTCTTGCCTCCCTGGCAGATACTACAGTTGCAAGTAACATTGTGTTACCCATTTTTACTACCACAGAACCATCGGCTTGCTTTGCTAATTTTCCTGTTTCAATGGTGATGGACCGTCCACCACCTAAATCAATACTTTTTTCTTTTAAATCGTACATTTCTTTTATTTACTTAGTGTTTTCCATATATAAGGAAAAAGGCAATGTTACATTGCCTTTTTATTTCTACTTTCTGAGTTTTAATTCTTTCAAGATGCTTCTGTATCTTTCTATATCTCTTTCCTTTAGATAATCGAGCAAACGCCTTCTCTTTCCAACAAGTTTCAAAAGTGCTCTTTGTGTACTGTAATCTTTCTTATTGGTTTTCAAATGGGCTGTAAGGTGATTGATCCTCTCTGTAAAAAGAGCAATCTGTCCTTCAGAAGAACCTGTGTTTTTTTCAGATTTTCCAAATTTCTTAAAAAGTCCCTGTTTCTTTTCCGCGGTTAAATACATTATCTCAGTTTTTATTGTTATTGCATTTTTTTAGAACTGCAAAAATATATAATTTTTTTTACAACGCAACATATTACTTCATAATTATAAGCTTATTAGTGTCCGGGTAAATAGTTTGCTATAAATAAAAAATAACTAAAAATGGGCAACTTCAAATAGAGTCTGTCAATAAAGTCGAGTGGAGGCTGTCTAAAAAGTAATAATCATTTTAAAAGAACTTACAATCTGAAAGCATTCCTCCTTCCTGCCCCACCCAAGCCCTCCCCCAGGTTTGGGTGGGGCAAACAGAGGAATGCTTTCAATTTGTAAGTAACCTAAACTTA
>CAYRTD010000083.1:0-17870 GCA_964426915.1 uncultured Bacteroidaceae bacterium
TATACTGCGGTTTAAAATTTTTGCGCGCCTTGATCTCGAACATTATGATCCAGACTCTCGACTTTATTGTCAGGCACTACTTACACTCTCACCAATACCGATTTATCGGTATGACTTACAAGATAATGCTCAAAACATTATCGACTAACTCCTCCCGAAGGCTTTTTTTTCCATCACTATTCTATGACCGGGAATCAGATAGTTAAGAGAAATACTAAAGGAACTGATTGTTTCAAATTCGGTTTCAGGATATTTGATTAGCTTATTGACAATTAAATGAATAAATGTTAATTTTATATTTTGGCTTAAACAGACCTAACCATGAAAAAATTATACATTTCTCTGCTAATGTTATTTTTTGGCTCTGTGGTTTTTTCACAGAGCAGTTTCGATCCTGAACAGTTTCAAAACTATCGTGAGCAAATAAAGGATATGACTGCCCGGGAACTCCTGGAAAAATATCCCGCACAGAGTATTTACTATTCAGACAGAAAGAATAAAAACTCCCTCGAAACCTTTCAGTACCTGGATAGTATTGATATTCGCTATTCACTTACTCCTTATGAAAAGGAACTTTTGAAGGATAATCATTTCATGGTGACAGAAAGATTATCGCACAGATCCTTTGCAAATGCTTTTGTAGATATTTATTCAAGTGACCTTCCTCTGTTTCTCAGTACGGATTTTTTCCTGCATGCCCTGCATATTTCCTATGATGTAATGCTCCGGGATCTTGAAGTTGCTGTTCTCGAACCCAATCTGATGGTACTGCTGGAATCTATGAGAGATAAGCTGGGAGAGATTAACAGGCAGAACAATACTGCACCTCAGATAGATCTGGTAACAGGAGATGTAGACCTCTATCTGTCGGTTGCACTAAGTCTCCTTCAAGATCAAAAAGTCCGGCCGCTATATAACCAGTCAGGTAATTACGACATTATTCTGGATGCTATTATGAACCAGCAGCCTAAAGTGCTCGAAATCGGGCTTTTCAGTGAGCATGCCCGCAAGGTTGATATAAGCCAGTTTAAACCCCGGGGCCACTACACTGAGGAATTCTGGTTTAACAATTCTACAAGAGATCTGAAAAACTATTTCAGAGCCATGATGTGGCTGGGTAGAATAGATTTTATGCTCACAGCTCCTCCAGTTGCTCCCGGAGAACCCAAATGGACTGACGAAGATATTCAGAGAATGTCCCGGGGAGCAATGGTTGTGAATCAACTGCTGGAAAAATCAGGAAATAAAGATCTTTTTGAGCTTCATGAAAAGATCATAAGTTTCTTTGTCGGACCCGATGATAATCTTACACCGGATGAGTTGAATGAGATTGTTAATGAACTCAATGTAACAGTGAGCAATATTTCAGAAAGCTCAAAATGGGAGAATTTTAAAAAGAAAATTAAATCCAGTGATGATTACGGACAGAAAATCATGTCAAATTTTTTCATTGTTGACGCAGATAAAGAAAACCCTGCAGAACTTCCTGTTTCTTATCGTATGCTGGGACAAAAATTCCTTATTGATTCCTATGTTTTCAGCGAGGTGGTATATGACAGGATCTATCACAATGGAGTTGAGGTTAAACGAATGATGCCTGATCCCCTGGATGCAATGTTTGTCCTTGGAAATGAGAATGCGCTTCCACTCCTTGAACCTGAACTTGATAAATATCCTTATGCATATAAACTTGAAGAATTAAGATACCTTACCGATGCCTACGATCCGGATTTCTGGTCGCAATCATTATATAATACCTGGCTGAATGCTATCAGGCAACTCAATCCGCAAGATGATATTTCCGGTGTTCCTTATTTTATGAAAACAACCGAATGGCAACTCGAGAAGCTTAATACACAGTTGTCATCATGGGCAGAACTCCGGCATGATAATGTATTATATGCAAAACAATCCTATACAGGAGGCACCTCCTGTTCTTTTCCCTATGTGTATATTGAACCTTATCCGGAATTTTTTGAAGTTTTGGATGATTTTGCCCGTAATGCCGCAGATTTTTTCGATCTGGAACTTCGTTTAATGAATTTTAATAAAAAGGATGATATTATCGGATTTTACAGGAATTTTGGGGAACATATGAGAAAGATGAAAATTCTTGCGGAAAAAGAGCTTATTCAGGAAGAGTTTAGTGAAGAAGATATTACATACCTGAAGACATTTATTAACGGTGCTATGGCCAGTGGACCTTCAATAACAGGCTGGTTCAATGAACTTTTTTATGATAAATACAAAGCAATGCAGGAGGACTATCTCGTTGTTGATGTTCATACCCAACCCACAGATGAATTCGGCCATATAGTTGGAAAAGTTTTGCATGCAGGGACCGGAAATGTAAATATGGGTGTCTTTTTTGCAGGCTCTCCTTGCAATGATTACAAACCAGCAGCTTTCATCGGTCCTGTGATGTCTTTTCATACAAGGATTGAAAATGACTGGCAGCGTCTAACAGACGAAGAATGGGCAGAGTATTTCTGGAATTATGAGGATAATCCTGACCGACCTGATTGGGTTAATCATTATTTGGCCTCATTTGAAGGTACAGCAAGAGGGAACGGTTCGGAAAGAAATCTTAAAGGCTATATATATGAAGGAACAGGTATAAATCCGCCCCCTCCAGGCAATGATATTGCTTACCTGCTTTCATTCCCAAATCCGGCTCATGAGCATTCATCTCTCCGTTTTGTATTGAATTATCCGGCTAATGTTCAGGCGGAGGTCTTCGATATTCTCGGTAAAAAACTTACTGTGATTCTTGACGAAAAATTAACTGCCGGTGAGCACAGGAAAGATTTCAGCGTGAGAGATCTGGATAGTGGATTATATTTTATCCGTTTAAATACTGGTGGAGAAAACCAATCTATCAGGTTAGTAGTAAGGTGATTTCTTTTGAGGTGGAGCAAAGATAGAATGTATGAATAAAAAAAATATAAGCCGGTATTTTAAGAATAATTCATATTTATGCTCCCCCAACACTCTCCATTCAACTTGAGAGTGATTGGGAAGAGCAAATGAAGTGTTGGTTTAATAATAAAATATACTGATTTAGCCAGTTTTAATCAGGGAATACACTTTACTGAAGAACAAAATTTATGGGAAATGTAAATGCTACTGCCACAGGTTTTCCATCTTTCATGGCTGGTGATTCAAACTGGGGCAATGTGCTAAGCACACGAACTGCCTCAGCTTTTAGTTGTTCTATATACTCTTCATTACCTTCTATCTGTGTTCCTTCAGCTGGCTCATAGGAAGTTACAACTACCTCATCAATAAGTTTTGAATCTCCTTCCACTTTATACTTTTGTGCATTTGTTACAATATCTCCATTTTTGTCAACGACAAACTGGACAAAGACTTTGCCTTCTATTCCTTTGTCACGAGCATCTTTTGGATATACCAGATTTAGAGCTACGAATTTTCTTAATTCCATAAACCCACCCGCGTATACGGGCATGATATCAACCTGCGTATAAGCAGATTCGTAAGAGATTTCACTTTTTCTATTATTTAAACCTGTTTCTTCAGTTTCAGCCTTCTCTGTGCAGGCGAAACCAATAACCAATAAAATACTTACTGGCAGGAGTAAGAAAAGTTTCCAGGTTTTTTTTCTGCCATTTTTTGCTTTGTTCATCATAGCGATTCGGTTTTTAATAAGTGAATAATTAAAATTGTTTGTTATTGTGAGTGAAGCGCTTCCAATAAGATGCTCAAGAATTGTTATCTGGTATGATTTTGCATTGAATCCTTCTTTTAATGCCCCTGCATCGGCCAGGTATTCATGCACATTTTTGAGTTCATTTCTATACCACCAGATTAAAGGATTAAACCAGAATATAACTGAGAGGAGCTCCATGATCAGTACATCAAGGGTGTGTAATTGCATGGCGTGAATCTTCTCATGGGCAAGGATTTTTTTAAGGTCACCATCTTCAGGTGTTTTTCCGATAAAGATGTACCTGAAAAAAGAAAAGCTTACGTTTTCGAAAGGCAAGCGGTATATTATTATATTATGAATTTGATTTCCATGGTATCGTTTGGTTTTAACAATGATGTTGATTAGCTGGTAAATTATCCTGAGAGCCAGTATGCCGGCTACCAGAAGGTAGCTATAAACCAGGATCTCTGAAAAAGGGAGGCCGGATGATTCTTTTATACTATCTATTCCGCTACTGTAAATCGTTATCTCATCCAGTACAAAGCTTCCCAGGGGATTAGCCTGAAATGAGCTGAAAACCCCAAAATTATAACTCAACAGAGGCAGTAAAAAAGACAGAAAAACCCCATTCAGCATGAAAAATCTTCTGGCCTTAAAATTCACTTCCTGAAGGAATATAAGCCTGTAAGCGAGGGCAAAGAGGCCCAGAGCTATTATATTTTTCAGTATGTATGTTATCAATTCAACCATTTTTCTTGTCTTTTTTAAGATCTTCAAGCATTTTTATTATTTCATCAGCCTCACTGACATCTATTTTTTTATTATTTGCAAAGAAGGAAACAACTTGCTTGGCTGAATTTCCGAAGTAATTCCTGACCATATCATTCATGCGGAATTTTGAGTACTCCTTTTTACTAACAAGAGGGTAGTAGCGGTGAGATTTTCCAAACTCTTCATGATCTGCAAATCCTTTGGTCTCGAGAATGCGGATAATGGTCGAAACCGTATTATATGCCGGCTTTGGATCATCTATCTCTTCAATAATCTCTTTCACGAAGGCCTTTTCTTTTAGCCAGAGAATATGCATTATTTGTTCTTCTGCTTTGGTGAGTTCTTTCATTGTTACAGTTTATAGATCTAAAAATTTGATTTTTGAAAAAGTCAATATCCAATTAAGAGAAATCATAATTCTACTTTACTGATGCAAATATAAACTAATAATTTAGTTTAACAACTAAAAATGCAGGTAAATAACTAAGTAATTAGGTGATAAAATTGTAAGATACAGTTATTCAATAATATATAAAACTATTTTTTTTGCTTTGAAAAGTACTTCTGTGGAGTAGGAGGTTCACTACATTCCCCTTTTTACGTCCTGTGTCAACATAGCGATGTACTTCTGTCATTTGCTCAAGAGGATAAACCCGGTCGATCACCGCTTTGATAGCTCCCGATTCCATTAATTGCCGGAGCGTATCCATATCGGAGCGTTTGGGTGTATTGGTTCCCGATATTACTCTGCATTTTTGGGTTATAGATACCCGCCAGCCATGGAGTGACTCTTTAATGATGGCAGCACCCTGGATCAGGATGCCATCTTTTTTCACCAAACGGGCAATCGTCCCAACTGGTATCTTGTTAACAGTTTCAAAAACCACATCCCACTTTTCAGGAATTTTAGAAAAATCTTCGCGGTTGTAATCCAGTACACGGTCTGCCCCCAAAGATTTTACCAGGTCAATGTTCGATTTACTACATACCGCCGTCACTTCTGCCCCGGACTGTTTGGCCAGCTGTACAGCGGCTGTGCCAATAGCTCCGGAATATCAAATGGATTTATCTGGAATTACTCCAGGTATTTAATATCTGTCAATACTGACAAGGGTTTTAAAAATCAAAGGTTAATCGTAAATCAAAAGTGCATTGGTAAAACTGGCAGTAGCATGTTTTAAGGACAGCTACTGCCATATAGAATTAATCAAAGTATTCTTCAGGATTTACCCGTTCTCCATTCTTACGAATTTCATAGTGCAAATGTGGTCCGGTAGAGTATCCGGTATTTCCGGAAAGTCCAATTTCCTGATCTAATTTCACTTTATTGCCTATGTCGACATTAATTTTACTAAGGTGGGCATACCAGGTTTCATACTCATCTTCATGCTTAATTACAACCAGTTTGCCCCAACCTTCTTTTTCTGTTGCTTCAATGACTACTCCTGAAGCACTGCTCACTACCTGAGTGCCTTCAGAAATTTTAAAGTCGATGCCACCATGCGTGTACTGTTTTTTTGTTACAGGATTTATCCCAATGTAGCCAAATTTACTGGATATTTCACCTCCCTTAACAGGTCGGATTGAGGGAACATCACTTGATTTATCGATTGGTGAAAACGACTGTATCATTAAGGCCAGTATGGGAACTATAAGAAAATACAGAATGCTGCGTTTTTTTGAAGATTTTTTATTTGTTATCATCTTTATGCGTTTTTTAATTGTTAAACTATTGAAGGTACTTGTTATCCCAAAAGAAATATTCATTTCCGTTTTGGATACTAACAACCTAAGGTATTCTTCTATGGTCGTTTTGTTCGACCTTATTACTTGGTTGTCAGCAATAAATTCATGAATGTTTTTAAGGGACTTTTGTAATAGAAAGACAAAAGGATTAAACCAGAAAATAATGCAATAAGCTTCTGAAAGAATTAAGTCAAGCGAGTGCATTTGTTTTACGTGCACCTTTTCATGTTCAATAACGGAAACATTAGCCTGGTTATTTAGACATTCCATGGGTAAAAATATCCACTTGAAAAATGAAAAAGGGTTTTTGATATTATCCAAATATATAACAACTGTAGAATCTTCCTCTAACGTTACTAAAGCAGATTGTTTTAAGCGAAAAATTGCCCGAAATTGCCCGATAGACCTTAAAAGAAGAAATAATACAGCAATTAAATACGCCAATGATACAAAATTCTTTATCTGAAAAAGACTATCATTCTGAATTTCAGTTTTTTGTATTGGCCCCTGGGTTGAATAATTATCTAATTCATTTATCCATAAATAATTCGTTTTTAAAGTGTAACTTCCTGTGAAACTTAAATCCAAAAAAGGGCAAATGATCGAAAAGGCTATTATAAATAGCAGTAAAAACCTGTTCAATTGATGGAAAGTAGTTTTTCGCAACAAAAGAGCATAAAAAGAATATAAAACTCCAGTTGCAATAGAAACCTTTGCCATATATAAAAACAGGTCAATCATCATTTTTCTTTTCAGTGATTTTTTGTTCTACCATTTTTTTTATTTGCTCTAATTCGGAAATGCTTAAATCTTTGTCCTCAGTAAAGAATGAGGCAAAGTTTGAGACAGAACCATTAAAGAAATTTTTTATAATTCCTTTAAAATGCTTCTTGAAATAGACGTCCTTTGAGATAATTGGATAATACTCGTGCACTTTACTATAGGTATTGTAGCCAATAAATCCTTTTTTTACCAAAACCCGGATTACTGTTGAAATTGTCGTATATGCAGGTTTTGGTTCCGGAAATTGCTCCACAATATCTTTTAAGAAAGCTTTTTCAAGCTTCCAAATGTATTGCATTACTTGTTTTTCTGCTTTTGTCAATTCTTTCATGCAACAAATATAATTAATTTTTTAATAAGACAACTATAAATATAGTAACATTATTATTTATTTAATAAATAATTATTATAATCTTTGTGTGTATTGATTTTCATTTATCCTTTGCAATGTATGATTAAGAAGCACAAAATTTAGGTTGAAAAGAGTTTTAACATTTGAAAATTACGTTGTATGATAGTATATTTACAATCTTTAATTATTATAAATAAAAATTAATTTATTTATAGAGCCTATGGCAGAAAAGCACAAATTAAATAAAGAATTAGGTCTTTATGATGTGTTTGCCATCAGTACCGGGGCTATGTTTAGTTCAGGGTTTTTCCTTTTGCCGGGGTTGGCTTCCGGTTACACAGGCCCATCTGTATTTCTGGCTTACCTTATTTCGGGCCTGCTTATTTTGCCGGCTATGTTCAGTATGTCCGAGATTTCGACAGCGTTACCGCGTTCCGGGGGTGCCTATTTCTTTCTCGATCGTAGCCTGGGACCCCTGATGGGAACCATTGGCGGGTTGGGTACCTACTTTGCCCTGATGCTGAAAACAGCTTTCGCCATCATCGGTATAGGGGCTTACGCAGCGATTTTCTGGGATGTACCCATTAAATCGATAGCGATTATGGCTACGCTGTTTTTTATGACGCTGAATCTACTTGGCGCCAAAAAATCATCCGGGCTTCAAAAATTCTTTGTCACCTTTCTGATAATAGTGCTGGGAACATTTATTTTCGATGGGCTTTACACTATTTTTCTTACGGACAAAATAGACGCTCCCAAATCCAACAACAACTTCAGGCCGTTTTTTTCAAATGGATTTGAAGGTTTGATTGTAACTGCAGGCTTTGTTTTTGTTTCGTACCTGGGGTTAACCAAAATAGCCAGTGTAGCCGAAGAGATTAAAAATCCTGAGCGCAACATTCCATTAGGTATGATACTCTCGCTTCTGGTTACCGGACTGATCTATTTTTTGGGAGTGTTTATCATGGTTTCGGTTATTGAACCTGCCGAATTTGCAAACGATCTGGCACCTGCAGCTACCGCTGTAAAAAAACTTTTTGCCTGGATGCCCGGAGAATTTGGAGCATACCTGATGGCTGGAGCTGCTATAGCAGCTTTTGCATCTACCGGAAATGCCGGGATGCTTTCATCCTCGCGCTATCCGTTTGCGATGGGGCGTGATAAATTGTTTCCCCCGGGTTTTTCGAATGTGGGTAAAACAGGGACACCCACAATAGCTATACTGCTAACCACAGGTTTTATCCTTTTCTTCATCCTCGTCCTTTCTGAAGAAGGGATTGCCAAGCTGGCCAGTACTTTCCAGCTTTTGGTTTTTATGCTCATCAATTTTTCAGTCATCGTCTTCCGTAAAAGTAAAATTGAAGCTTATGATCCCGGTTATCATTCTCCGTTTTACCCCTACATGCAGGTGGCCGGAATGATTATCTCAGTAGTTCTGATTGCCTACATGGGATGGATGGCCATACTTTTTACCATGGCAATTGTTTTGATAGGTGTACTATGGTATATCTATTATGCCCGGACGCGGGTGAAACGCGAAGGGGCTATCTTTCACTGGTTTGCTTTATTGGGAAAATACCAGTACAATGAGCTGGAAAGTGAATTTATGAACATCATAAAAGAAAAAGGTCTCCGACATGGTGATCCCTTTGATGAAACCATTATAAAAGCAAGGATCACTTACTCCACCAAAAAAACAACTTTCGATAAGGTGGTGAATCAGGTTTCGGACATTTTTTCCGTCGAAATGCATGTAAACAAAAAGTTATTGGTAAAGGAGTTTTATGACACTTCAAGCATTGATCCTGCCCTGGTTATCCCTAGAGTTTCGGTATTATATGCCAAACAAACAGGAGCCGACCACCCTTCTCTTCACATCATTTTATCGGAAACCGGAATTGATAAACCGGTAATGAAGAACGGCATTTCATCAGAGGATAATATCAATGTATTTTTCTTCCTCGTGAATCCTTCGGATGAACCCCGACAACAGTTACGCATGTTGTCGCGTATCATTGATATTGTGGAGCGTGAAAATTTTGTAAATGAGATGCTGGCACTTAAAAGCCATCGGGAAATCAAAGAATACCTGTTGCATAACGAACGCTACATCACTGTTCGATTGTTACCGGGAACTGCTCAGGCTGAAATGATTGATAAAGAACTAAAAGAGACAGACCTACCCGCTGAAGTGTTGGTTGCTCTTGTCGAAAGGGATGGGGCCACATTTGCTCCGCACGGGAATACCCGCCTGCTGAAAAACGATGTCCTTACCATTATTGGTGAGAAAAAATCAATTGCACAGCTTTATGATCGGTACATGCAGGTTAGGGAATAAACTCAGATCTTTTCTATTCATATCGCCTTTATATCCATAAGGTGCCAAATGTCATGCTGAATTTCACTTTCCGGATTAGCAACTTTGGGAATGACGGAGATGAAAGAAATGTCATTGGTTGAGGACTATGCTTCAAGGGTAAAACTGTTTTTTTATTCTGAGATCTTTTTTATTTCTTTACTTTGTAGTAAGGTGTTTGTTTTACCTTCACTTTTTTGTTTTAAAAATTAAGGTTTTAACGTAAAAAACAGGCTACTTTTATTAAGAGTATTTTCCTTATTTTTACTGCATTTCGTAATTGCGGAACTATGGTAATTTAGGTGAAATCTAAAATTAAATGAGATACTATTTAATTGCAGGCGAAGCTTCGGGAGATCTTCATGCCTCAAACCTGATGAAAGGCCTTCTGAAATTCGACGGGGAAGCGGAATTCCGTTTCATGGGAGGAGATCTGATGAAGGAAACAGGAGGCACCCTGGTTAAGCATTACCGGGAAATGGCTTTTATGGGCATTGTGGATGTGGTGTCAAATCTCCGGACAATTTCAGCAAATCTTAACTTTTGCAGGAAGGATATACTCTCATTTCAGCCTGATGTTGTCATTCTTATAGATTATGCAGGTTTTAACCTGAGAATTGCGGAATTTGCCAAAAAGGAAGGGATTCGTGTTTTTTATTATATCCCGCCAAAAGTATGGGCATGGAGAAAGAAAAGAATTGAGAAGCTCAGGGAATTTACAGACCGTATTTTTGTCATTCTTCCTTTTGAAACCGGTTATTTTAAAAGTAAAGATCTTGAGGTTGAATATTTTGGTAATCCTTTAATGGATTCCCTGGCAGAATTCAGACGAAAGAGGATATCGGCAAAAAAGTTCCGGGAAGATAATGAACTGGGTAATGAAAATATAATCGCTCTTTTAGCAGGCAGCAGGCAGCATGAGATAAAACGGTGCCTGCCTGAGATGTTAAAGGCAGCCAGTGCATTTCCGGAATATCATTTCGTAATAGCAGGAACAACTTCAGTAGACGAGGAAGTCTACAGAAGGATAATCGGGGAATCCGGAGCGGATTTGATCTTTGATAAGACTTATGCACTGCTGAATACTTCGAAAGCGGCAGTTGTTACTTCTGGCACAGCAACATTGGAAACAGCTATGTTCAAGGTTCCGCAGGTGGTTGTTTATAAAACAAGCATCATTAATTATATCTTAGCGAAACCTTTTGTGCGTATCAGGTATTTTTCTTTAGTTAACCTTATCGCCGGTAAACAGGTTGTGAAAGAATTGTTGCAGTTTAACCTGGCATCGGAGATTAGGAAAGAACTTAGTACCATACTAAATGAAAAGGAATACCGTAATAATATATTAGAGGAATATAATAAAATAGTTAATTCCCTGGGAGAACCCGGGTCATCGGAAAGAGTTGCAGCAAGAATTGTTGAGATCCTGAAAGTCATATGAAAATAGAATGGAAAATAGTGTTGTTTTTTCTCTTATCCATCGTGGGGTTTTTACCAGCCGGAGCGCAGGATGTGAGGATCAGTATTTTTTATGATCAGTTAACAGAAGCTTTTACATTTCACTGCATTAGGGGGGAATATATGATCATGTCTGAAAACCGGGAGATATTCACGGTTAAAAAGGGCGGTATTTTATTTCTGGAAAGGACTGAGGATAAAATCAGATTGAGTGATAACTCGGGAATACGTGGGGAATATTCTTCCCTGACTTTCAGGGATCTTTTATTGAAGGGGAAATTTATGCTCAAATCCGTTAAACCTGTTTCTGAACAGCGTCTTTATAAGGGAGATCTTTTTGCCGGTATAAAACATGGTGCACTGGAAATTATAAATGAAACGGGTTTCTCTCATTACCTTGCCGGGGTTGTTAAGGCAGAAGCAGGTCCCGGTGCTCCTTCAGAATTTTTTAAAGTCCAGGCTATTCTTTGCCGAACCTATGCTGTTAAAAACTGGTTAAGGCATGCGGATGAGGGTTTTCACCTCTGTGATGACACCCATTGCCAGGTTTACCACGGAACCGCGGACGATAATCCTGGTATTTTCAACGCTGTTATGTCTACCCATAATGTCGTAATAGCCGATGAAAACTATAATCTGATCTCTGCCGCTTACCATAGTAATTCAGGGGGGGAAACGCAGAAAGCAGAAAAGATCTGGCCGGGAGAACATGATTATTTAATGGCAATTGTAGATCCATTTTCCGTTGATCAGCCGGGACATAGATGGGTTGAACGAATACCTGTGGAAACATGGAAGTCTTATCTTTCAACAAGAGGTATTGAGCATGAAGAGTTCACTGACGACGAAATACTGATACGCCAGGATCACCGTAAGATTTTCTTTGAAATTAACGGGGATACCCTTAATATAAGAGAGATACGTGAAGATTTTGGATTAAGATCATCTTTTTTTAATATGAGAACAGAAGGGGAGGAGATAATTTTTGAGGGAAAAGGATATGGTCATGGGATCGGCCTCAGTCAGGAGGGGGCAATGGAAATGGCCCGTCAGGGATATTCCTATATGGATATATTGCATTTTTATTATTTTAATGTTCAGGTTAAAAATATAAATGAATTACCGGCATCTTCATTACCTTCAGTTTTCAGATAAGCAAAAGATTCGTAGATTTGCCGGTACATTAAGAATTTGCAGATGTTTTCACTACTTCGGAAAGAGATAAATATTTTTTTCAGCTCAGTGACCGGGTATCTGGTTATTATCGTTTTCTTATTACTGAATAGTGCTTTCATGTGGATATTCAGGGGGGGATATAACGTTCTTGAAAATGGTTATGCTACACTGGACTCCCTTTTCACCCTTGCTCCCTGGATCTTTCTTTTTTTGGTTCCTGCCATTACTATGCGAATGTTTGCTGAAGAAAAACGATCAGGAACCATTGAGTTGCTCTTTACACGGCCGGTTTCCGAATGGCAGATCGTAGCATCAAAATTTTTTGCTGCATGGATACTTGTTATTATTTCTCTTATTCCCACCCTGGTATATTTTATTTCGGTGTATCTACTCGGTGCTCCCCAGGGGAATATTGATACCGGAGGTACCTGGGGGTCATATATCGGACTCTTATTTCTTGGGGGTATATATTCCGCGCTTGGAGTTTACAGTTCTTCAATTACCGATAATCAGATCGTTGCATTTATTGTTGCCGTTTTACTGGCTTTTCTTTTTTACCTGGGTTTTGATCTCTTATCTTCAGTTTTTGCCAGAGGGGAATACGTTCATTTCGTTGAAAAACTCGGGATACAGTATCACTATCTTTCAATTTCGCGAGGAGTAGTCGACAGTCGCGATCTCATATATTTCGCCGCGGTGATCTTTATTTTTCTTTATGCAACCCGGCACGTCATACTTAGTAGTAAATGGTAGTATATATGAACGGAAAAAATCAGAAACGAAAGCAGCGTTTACATCTCCTGATCACTATTCTGGCAGTGATCTTCATTTATTATTTATCCGGAATCAAATTTTTCCGTCTCGACCTGACTTCTGAAAACAGGTATACCCTTTCTTCCGGAACGAAAGAAGTACTTCAGGAACTGGAAGACATTGTCTATGTCAGGGTTTACCTCGATGGCGATTTGCCGGCTGATCTGATCAGGTTTCGTCGCAGCATTGAAGAGCATCTGCTTGAACTGAAGGCTTATGCCGGACGCTTCCTTAAATATGAGTTTGTAAATGTTTACGATATAAAGGATACGGAAGTCAGAAATGAAATGATGACTGAACTTGCAGATAAGGGTTTACGTATTACCGATGTTCAGCTCAGGGATGACGAAGGAGGGACAAGTACCAAAATTATCTTTCCGGGAGCTATTGTAAGCTACAGAAATATCGAATTCCCGGTTAACCTCTTAAAGAATAACCCTGCTTTGCCTTACCAGGAAAACCTGAGAAATTCCGTTGAGTCCCTGGAATATGAATTCGTTCGTGCCTTAAAGAGTATTACCTCCGGTAAGGTTGAAAAGGTAGCTTTTATTGAAGGTCATGGAGAACTTGATTTCTACGAAACATACGATATTTCATCCGAGTTGAGTCTGTTTTTTCAGGTCGACCGTGGCAAACTTACCGGCGACCTTTCCCAGGTTATGGATTATAAAGCCCTTATTATCGCTCAGCCCCGGACGGCATATTCAGAAAAAGAAAAGTTTATCCTTGATCAGTACCTGCTGAATGGGGGAAATCTGCTTTTTTTTATCGATCCTGTAGAGGCAAATGAAGACAGCCTGATACGCGGACGTACTTTTACCTCCTTCAGGCAACTGAATATTTATGATCTTCTATTTAAATATGGGGTGAAGATCAGTTATAATCTTGTAAAAGATCTGCAATGCAATTTTAAACGCGTGCAAACCTCTTTGAATCAGCAGGAACCGGTGACGCGAATATTCCCCTGGAGGTATTCCCCCCTGTTGACCGCACCTAAGGACCATTTTTTAACCAGCGGACTGAATTATATCAAGACTGATTATGTTTCGGCAATTGATACAACTCCGGCTCCTATCCCGGGACTGGACAGAACTGTCCTGCTGACAACCTCCGATACCTCTGCCCTTATAGAAAATCCTGTTTATATATCAATGGAAGAGGTGACCGATGCTCCTGACCGCAGACAATTCAATAAATCAAGGCTTCCGGTAGCTATAATTGCCGAAGGCGTATTTCCTTCATTTTACCGTAATTATGGAATTCCTGCGGGTGTTGAAACTTCCGGAATCAGCTTGAAAGACGAGGGTGAAGGATCTTTATTCGTTGCAGGGGACGGTGATATGATAAAAAATCAGGTGCTTATAAGAGATCAGGAACCTTATCCTCAGCCACTGGGTTATGACAGGGATACCCGGCAAACATTCGGAAATAAAGATTTTATTATGAATGTGATCAATTACATGACGGGAGATAAGAGTCTTATTCAGCTCAGAACGAGGGAATTTAAGCTCAGACTACTTGACAGAAATCGTATAAGGCTTCAAAAAGAGAAATTCAAATGGATAGCTCTCAATACCATTCTTCCGGTTTTTCTTGTGATAATTGGCGGCTTTTTTTATAACCTTGGAAGAAAAAGAAAGTTCAGTACCAAATCTATTGGTAAATGATCCGGCGGTTTACTATAAAAAAGAGATTTACTTGGCGGTATAATTCTTATGCATGGTCTGTGTTATTGTTATCGGTTATTATTAGTGGTTGTGCAAATTCCGGCAGGGATTCCCGCTTCAGGATTGATAACCGGACCGGGATTGAATTTATCGGGATTTACGGGAATGATACTGTAGAAATTGAAAGGCAGAATTCCGGTTGGATAATGAATGAAGAGTTAAAACCTGATCCCGTTGCACTGGATAATTTTTTCTTCGCCTTTGAGAATATTGATATTGCCGGAGCCACCACCGGTGGTAACCTCGACGACATGACATCAAGGAAGATCGTACTGAAGGGGAATAAGAAATCCCTTGCACTAAATTTTTATGCTTCACCCGGTTATTATCTTTTCCAGCACAATGCTTCAACAAATATTTACCGGATAAAGATACTTTCGGCACCTGATGCTGAACTGGAAAAGGTTTTTTCAGATAACCCCGGAGATTGGCGGAACAGGGAATTGCTTAGCATGAGTCCTGAGGAGTTGGAGGAATTGAGAGTAATTCCCAAGGCTTCACATGGTAAGGGATTTGTGATGAGAAAGGATAGTAATGAATTCAGGATCTTCGACCTTCAGGGAAATGAATTGGAGAGCGATCGGCTGGATAAGGAAAGGACCCTGCTTTATGCAAGTTATCTGGATGATATATATTTTGAAAGTGAGATTTCAGTGGACAGCATAATAGAGAGAATAGACAGAGGGGAAGCTTTTTACGAATTTTTCATCAATATTTCCGGGGAAGCAGGAAAATCATTTGGGGTCTATCCCCTTTATGGGGATGACGGAGAGCCAAACCTTTTCTATGGTGCAGTGAAGTTCAGCGGAAAAAAACCTGTACTGAAGGTTAACTATGCCAATCTCGATCCTCTTTTTCAGAACCTCGACTATTTTACTGTTAAATAAATCTACCGGCAAAGTTCAGACTATGATATTTTTTTCGTATAATTGATCATGCAAACTTGAACCTGATTACATTTTGTTTTTGTTTGAGTATTAATATTATACTATCAGTTACCCGTTAAATTAAATAATTAAAATATGAAGTTCGTTGTTTCCAGTACGGAATTACTCGGTCACCTGCAATCAATAAGCAGGGTTATCAGCTCAAAAAACACACTTCCCATCCTGGATAATTTTCTCTTTTCACTTGAAGGAAATGAACTTGAAATTACCGCCTCCGATCTGGAGACAACCCTGATCACGAAAATACATTTGCAGAATGCATCGCAGTCGGGAATAATAGCTATACCTGCAAAGATCCTGACCGATACTTTAAAGGAATTTCCGGAACAACCACTTACTTTCGAAATTAATACCGACACCCAGAATGTTGTTATTAATTCTGAGAACGGGCAGTTTACGGTAATGGGACAGAGCGGAGAAGAATTTCCGCAGATCGCCAAGATCAAAGATGATCAGAAAATTTCCCTCGATGTAGATTCATCTATTCTTCTCAGTGGTATTTCCAAAACTATTTTTGCAACTGCCGATGATGAACTCAGGCCGGTAATGAATGGGATTTATATGGAAATTTCAGAAGAGAGTCTTTCCTTTGTAGCTTCCGATGCTCATAAGCTGGTAAGGTATAGGAGAGCCGATGGTAAAGCGGATGCTTCATCTTCATTCATTCTTCCGAAAAAACCGGCTTCACTGCTAAAAAATATTCTTCCAAAAGAAGACAATCCTGTAAAGATAGAGTTCGACGATAAGAATGCTTCATTCACACTTACTGATTATTCCCTTGTGTGCCGCCTTGTTGAAGGAAATTATCCGAGTTATAATTCGGTAATTCCTACTGAAAATCCAAACCGGCTGACAATTGACCGGGTCGAATTATATAATACTTTGAGAAGAGTTTCTGTATTTTCAAATCAGGCAAGTAATCTCGTGAAACTTGAGTTGAAAGGGAACCAGATCACGGTTTCGGCCCAGGATATTGATTTTTCGATTTCGGCCTATGAAAGACTGAATTGCCAGTATGAGGGAGATGAGATGGAAATTGGTTTTAAATCAACTTTTCTGATCGAAATTCTTTCAAATCTTTCGACAACCGATGTCTTTCTGGAGCTTTCCGACCCTACACGCGCAGGACTTATATTGCCTGCTGAGTCGGAAAATGAAAACGAAGATGTTCTCATGCTGCTGATGCCGATGATGATAAATGCATAATTACAATTTTTTTAATAATCTGGTTAACCGCAGGGTAGCATTAAGCAATGTTATTTCTGCGGTTAACTTTTTTCTGGCAAAACGATGAATTATGAAGCTGAAACTGAATAATCCGATAATATTTTTTGATCTCGAAACCACAGGGATCAACATTACCAACGACAGAATAATAGAGATGTCGTGGCTTAAGATTGACCTCAACGGTAATGAAAGCAGTAAAACCCTTATCCTCAATCCAACCATTCCCATACCTGCAGAATCAACTGCAATTCACGGGTTCAGTGATGAAGATGTGAAGGATGCACCGACATTTCAGGAGGTGGCAAAGAATCTGGCAAATGAATTCGAGGGATGTGATCTGGCCGGTTATAATTCCAACCGTTTTGATATTCCCCTGCTGGCAGAAGAGTTTATTCGTGCCGATGTGGATATCGATTTAATGAAGAGAAAGTTTATTGATGTTCAGGTGATTTTCATGAAAATGGAACAAAGAACTCTTGAAGCTGCCTATAAATTTTATTGCAATAAAAACCTTACAGATGCCCATAGTGCTGAAGCAGATACCCGGGCCACCTATGAGGTACTTCAGGCACAACTCGACCGTTATGATAATCTGAAAAATGATATGGCCTTTCTTTCGGAATTTTCAGCTCATAACAGGAACGCCGACTTTGCGGGGAGAATAGTGTTTAACAAAGACAATGTTGAGGTTTTTAATTTTGGGAAATACAAAAATGTACCGGTCACCAAGGTATTGGAGAAGGATCCGGGGTATTATTCCTGGATGATGCAGGGGGATTTTCCTTTGTTTACTAAAAAAGTTCTTACGAATATTAAGTTGAGGTCTTTTAATCAGTAGGTTTAT
>CAYRTD010000084.1:0-17642 GCA_964426915.1 uncultured Bacteroidaceae bacterium
GCCGGTGAAAGCTACGCGCTGCGCCTTCAGGCAAGCTTTATGCGAACGCGGTCACGCCTGTCCACGGTACTCCGGGAAATACCGCTGATGAGATCCCTCGGCTATTGCCCGGGATCAGTTCGACTAAATGATTTTGAAAACCAAAATCATGGTCTCACCGAGTATATCGGACATTATGAACAGACTCTAAATATAATCATCTCCTTCTTCCAGCTTAACATCATTAACATAACTCTTTATTTTCTGCTCGTGATCCTTCCTGCAAATCAAAAGCACATCCTTACTGTCAATGACAATAAAATCTTTCAGTCCGTCTATTACCACGAGCCGCTTATTGTCTGAACTGATTAGTGTCGATTTTGAATCGTATACATAGGTCTTACCACCGATTATAACATTATTATCATTATCCTTTTGCTTTTGCTCAAATAATGAACCCCAGGTCCCCAAATCCGACCATCCAAAGTCAGCAGTCAAGACATAAACATTATCCGACTTTTCCATAATTCCGTAATCAATTGAAATATTCTTGCAACTGGAATAAATCTCCTGGATGAATCCTTCCTCTTTAGGGGTTCCATAAAAATTTAAACCCGACATAAAAGCATTATTCATCTCTGGTAAAAAATCCTTGAACGCTCTTAAAATGGTCGATACAGACCAAAAGAAAATTCCCGAGTTCCAGTAAAACTCACCACTCTCTAAAAATACTTGTGCCAGCTTTGCATCCGGCTTCTCAGTGAAAGTTTTGACTTTATTAAAAACAACATCATTTTCGCTTTCTATCCTGTTCTCATTGTCTATCTGAATATATCCATAACCGGTTTCCGGCCGGTTGGGTTGTATCCCGATAGTGAGAATTGTATCATTCTTACCCACAAAATCCAGGCCCTGACCAACAACTTCTCTAAAAACATCTTCTTTCAGAATTAAATGATCGGAAGGAGCCACAACCATCCTGGCCTGTGGATCCCTGGTTTTGATCTTATAAGAGGCATATGCGATACAGGGCGCAGTATTCCTCCGGTAAGGCTCCAGCAAGATGTTATCAACAGGGATGTCGGGCAATTGTTCCTGAACAAGGTTTGAATACAGTGCATTCGTAACAATATAGATGTTTTCTGCAGGAATAATCTCACTGAAACGTTCATAGGTTTGTTGCAAAAGAGATTTACCCATACCCAGGATATCGAGAAATTGTTTGGGCCTTGATGTTCTGCTTAAGGGCCAGAAACGGCTTCCGACTCCTCCAGCCATAATTATGCAATAATCTCTACTTTTCATTATCTTGTTTTTTTATTTATAGCGAATCTAAGGTATAAAAATCATTTTTACCAGAGAAAAATAATCATTTACATAAATAACCTGTTCGGGATGATCAAGGTTTTGGTTGGTTATTTCCATTGTTTGAAGGATATTATTCTTAATTTTACCGCAAAGAGCAGACTATGAATTTTTTTGAAAGTGCAGGAAGATATTTCATTCTGCTTTCCAGGGTTTTTGCAAAACCCGAGAAACACAGAATATACTATAACCAAACTATAAAAGAAATTGAAAACCTGGGGATAAATTCTTTTGGTATCGTAGTGATTATTTCTCTTTTTGTAGGAGCAGTTATTACAATTCAGACAAATTATAATCTCGAAAATCCCCTGCTCCCAAAATATCTGGTGGGGGTAACCGTCAGGGATTCGCTCCTTCTTGAATTCTCATCAACTATGGTTGCTCTTATCCTGGCAGGAAAAGTGGGTTCAAGCATTTCTTCTGAAATTGGGACCATGAGAGTTTCAGAACAAATAGATGCTCTCGAGATCATGGGAGTAAATTCAGCCGGTTTTCTTATTTTACCGAAAATCATAGCCGCAGTGTTTTTCTTTCCAATCCTTTCTCTTTTAAGTATGTTTGTAGGAATTTTCGGAGGATATATTCTTTGCCTTTTAACAGAGGTAATAAGTCCGGTCGATTATATCTACGGGATCCAGTATGCCTTTTATCCTCATTACATCAGTTATGCCGTAACCAAAGTAGTTTTTTATGCCTTTATTATTGTAAGTATTTCTGCTTACCAGGGATATTACGCTGAAGGAGGGTCGCTTGAAGTAGGAAAATCAAGCACAAGAGCAGTAGTTCATAGCAGCATTCTTGTGCTTCTTGCCAATCTCATTCTTACAAAACTGATCCTTTCATGATAAATGTGAAGAATATAACCAAAAAATTCAGTGAGAATATTGTCCTGGATGATGTTTCCGTAAGATTCGAAAAAGGAAAAACAAATCTGGTCATCGGACAAAGTGGCTCGGGAAAAACCGTCCTTCTCAAATCTATTGTGGGTTTAATCAGTATTGATGAAGGAGAGATCTGGTATGACAACCGGCTTTTCACTGCCCTTACCTTCAGAGAAAAAAAAGAGATCAGAAAAGAAATGGGCATGCTCTTCCAGGGATCGGCACTTTTCGACTCTTCAACTGTTGAACAAAATGTTATGTTCCCCCTGGATATGTTTACCAGTCAGTCTCACAAGGAAAAATTAAAAAGAGTGGATTTCTGTCTTGACAGAGTAAATATTAAAGGTGCAAATAAACTATTGCCAGCAGAATTGAGCGGTGGAATGAAGAAAAGAGTGGCTATTGCCCGCGCAATAGCTCTTAATCCCAAATACCTGTTTTGCGATGAACCGAATTCCGGTCTTGATCCCAAAACTGCAATTCTTATTGATAATCTGATAAAAGAAATCACCGAGGATTTCAACATTACAACAATTGTTAATACCCATGATATGAATTCGGTGATCGAGATAGGAGATAAAGTTGTTTTCATTTATGAGGGACAAAAGCTCTGGGAAGGGACCAATAAGGAAATAATGAATACCCGTTCAAAAGAATTAAACGATTTTGTCTTTGCTACAAGTCTAGCCAAACAATTAAAAAAAGACTAAGCCCAGTTTCTCTTAATATGAAAACATTTATTGTCACCGGTGAACGTGAAGGAGGAAAAACCAGTTTTCAGATAAATTTATACAAGGAATTGTCAAAATCGGATAAAAACCTATGTGGTTTTCTAAGCATCGGAGAAATCGATAAGGATAATAATAAGGACTTCATTCTCCATAATCTTGTGTCGGGAGAAAATAAACATCTCGCTTCCCGAAATGGTCGCTCCAACTATGAAAAGTATGGGGATTTTTACTTCAATCCTATTGCTATACATTATGGTAACACAATTATTGCAAAGGCCTTGAAAAAAAAATGTGACATTTTCATGTTAGATGAAATCGGGCCTTTTGAACTGGAGGGATATGTGTGGCACGATTCTCTTAAGAAAATCATTTCATGCCATCAGGGGGGACTGATAATCAGTGTTCGCAGAAGACTTATAAAAAAAACCGTTGCTTATTTTCGCATGAATAAACCCGTCGTCTTTAATATTCATGAGATAAGCCCTGCAGAAGCTTCGAAGAACGTCCTGTCGTCTTTTTCCTGATAACGGTCTATAACAGTCTTTTGCCAAACCTTATCATACTGTCACAAATATTTCTTTCTTTTGTAAAAAAATTGCAGATAATGACAGGTATTCTACTTGCCGGGGGGAAAAGCAGACGTATGGATAAGGACAAAGCCTTCATTGACTTTCAAGGGAAAAAACTCTATGAATACCCGCTTTCTGTTCTTAAAAAATTCTGTCCGGAAATTCTAATAAGCAGTTCCGATAAGAGATTCGAAAATACAAATTTTCCTGTAATACCGGACATTACCGGGGATATTGGTCCTTTAGGAGGAATATATACCTGCCTGCGGAAAGCAAAAAATGACAAAGCCCTGATCCTTAGTTGTGATATTCCCTTTATTAACCCAGAATTCATCAAGCTCCTGATAATAAATTCAAGAAACCAAACAATTAGCCTGGGAATTAATAAAAATAAAATGCCGGAACCGTTGATGGCTGTTTACGACAAAAAAATACTGAACAGGATTGAGGATATGATCAAAAGAGGCGATTTCAAAATTCGACGGCTTTTTAAAGTTGGAAAAATAAAATATCTTGATCCCCTGATGTTTGGTTTTGACCCGGACAAGCTTTTTTTTAATGTTAATAGCCCTTCTGATCTTAAAGAAGCAGAAAAACAAAAAATAATCCGATGATCAGCGAAAATAAAATCATTCTTGAAGATAAATGGCTTAAAGCAGCTGTACTGGGTAGTTTATGGGCCAGTTTTGAGATTATCGTGGGCAGCCTTCTTCATAATCTCAGAATACCATTCGCAGGAACATTTTTAACTCTTTTTGCCGTCATTTTGCTGATCTCCTTTTCGAGAATTTGGCCACAGAGAGGAATTATTATACGCGCCGGGATCATCTGTGCACTGATGAAATCAATTTCACCCAGTGCTGTTATTCTGGGACCGATGATCGGCATCCTCTCGGAAGCCCTGATAATAGAAGCCATCCTTATGCTTACTGGAAGAACCCTGGCGGGATATATCCTGGGCGGAGCAATTGCCGTGCTTAGCGCTCTTCTTCATAAAATTGGAAACCTTCTCATTATTTACGGCTTTGATCTCATTGAGGTCTATGTAAATATGTTAAATTATGCAGCCAATCAACTCCAGCTTGCAGGCTTTGCTCCTGAACAACTTCTGTACATTCTTATAGCAGTTTACCTCATAGCGGGCGCTTTAGCCGGAATTGCCGGCTATTATATTGGATCCAGGGCCAAAAAGAAGAAAAAACTTTCGCAAACCTTCGTATTTACAGGTCATTCCGAATATAAAAAAGCCCCCACAGGAAAATATTCATTACTCTTGCTGTTCTTCCATCTGATATTTATCATCCTAAGTTTACTCTTTTTTGAAAAATCCCAAAATCTTGTTCTTAAAAGCAGCATTACATTCATTTATTTGATATTTAACTTTTTATACTATAAAAACATCTCAGGAAAATTATTCAAACCTTTATTTTGGGTGCAATTATTAATAATACTTTTTCTGGCAGGACTTTTTCTGGAGACTTCCGATCCTCAGGAATTTTCTTTGTACAACGCCCTTACAAACGGCTGGAATATGTTCATGAGAGCTATGCTCGTAATTACTTCTTTTTCGGCAATAAGCACAGAACTTGCAAATCCGGAGATAAGGGAATTCCTGATAAGCAAAGGCTTTCAAAAACTATATATGGCCTTACACCTTGCTTTCGGCGCACTGCCCATGATGCTGGAAAGAAATTCCAACCTAAGGTCATTTTTTAAAAATCCCGTCGATTCATTTTCCTCCCTTGTGGCAGATGCAGAAAGCTGGCTGCAAAGTTTTAAATTACAAAACAGGAAATGATTTATAATCAGGATGTAAAGATGGATGTTTCCTACTCCAACGGTTTAAATGAAATCAAACGAGTCCTGGATGATCTCACATCGGTTAGGTTATCGGAACTTATATACTGCAGGGGATTGAATTACTGGACGGAGCGTACCCTGAACCTGGAGCCCTGAAGAGACCCCCTTACTTCAGTTCCTCATAATCGATATAGTCACCCTCATCCTTACTGATCTTTTTCCCGGAGTTATTTTTTTTCTGGATAGTTATATCCCCTTCATTTTCTCCCTCTTCGGCCCTCCTTCTTTCGTAATTCCTTGAGGACGAGGGGAATATAATCTTCCCTATAAAACGAAAAGCAAAGTATATGAGTGCAAGTATTAATAATAATCGTATCAAAGCCATATAATTTAAACCAGAAGGCAAAGATAATTATTCAATCTTAGCAAAACAAAAAGGGAGTAGAAACTTTATTGTCCTTGAGACCACGCTAAAAAGTGTTTTTTATTTTTGGGCTACTTTTCGGAGTAGATTCACGCTGGAAAAAAAGAAATGATGTATTCTCCGACTCAGGCATTCACATGCTAATCTATCAGCGGCACGTCATAGATCTTTTTCTTTTTACAACCGATCATAATATTCATTCCAATTTTAAAATTAAAGTATCTGGCATCCTTAGGGAAGAAGTAAACCGAGGGCCCCGTATCTGTTAAGAAATAAAGGTTAAAGGGAAAAGCTTTTAGCGCCAGTCCAAATCCGATATTTTTGTAAGAATTATTTATTACCGAATAGCTAACCGTTGTACTTATCATTTTTAGGGGATAGAAATTTGCTGATGCTGTAAATTGCTGGCGTACATCCCCCCGATAAAAATCGGTACGGGAAAGTAAGCCGAGGCCAATTTTCGGATGTGGATAAAAAGCACCGCCAAGGAAAAGTTTTGCAGGAAGATAGTTCCGGAATTCTGTTTCTGAAGCCGAGAAATTATCGTAAGTGTTTTCGAGTGAGTCAAGAAAATCGTCCACAAAATCGTTCTCCTCGGAAAGATATACCTCGACTCCTTCAAAGTCGTAACTTGCCTTATGCCTGAGATTTACCATCCGGTCGGTCCACTTCACCGAGCCAAAATCAACAATGCTTGCCGACAATTGCAACCAGTCGTATAATTTATAATCAACACCAATATCCAGGGCCAGACCGAAATTTTTGGGATTAATGATCATCCTTGTAATTTCCCCGGCATCGGGTGTTTCAGGATCAAAGTTCTCAAGGTTACCCGTAATAGACTCCAAAGGTGCCGAAACTGCAAAATTCAGATAATCTATTAAATAAGGGGCACTGGAAATAATGGAAATGTCATTATTAACACTCCATACATCTTCACTGGTGGCAAGGCTCAGATCGAACCTTTCGGTATGGATATTTGCCTGACCAAAAAGTAGCTTACCCCTCACTCCTACAGTGAGTTCGTCTCCAAACTTCTGTGAAACTCCCATGGAAAATTCATTTATCAGGCTCATGTCCAGCCCCAGATCCATCTCGAAGAATTCACCTTCATCAGGTCCTGTGATCGGGAACCGTAAATAATCATCAGAGTAATCCATCTGGAAACTAAATCTCTCCCGTATGTCGAATGTGAAATAGGTATCTTCTCTGCGAAAACCAAAGGAAGCCAAACTGGTGGAGAATTCCGTAATAAATGAATTTTTACTGTCCAGCTGATCCATAAACGCTTCTCCTCCAATACCGTCAGGATGGAGGAAGGTGACAAGTGAATCGATCCTTTCGCTATACTGGATCAGGTCACCAAAGTCGAAAGAAGAATTACTTACCCTCATTTTCATAGGAGCAAGACCCGGTAATCCCAGGAAAAAATTGCATTCAGGTTGAAATGCAGGATTAACCTGGTAAACCTGAGGCACTCCACGCATAAAGTAGAAAGAATTAATATCCTGAGAATGTACATTTAAGATCCCTGTAAAAAGCATGGTTATTATAATCAGGGCAGGGCGAAATTTCATAATTTCAGACTTTTGTGTGAATTTATATTATTGTTCTCTGCTGTTTATCGTTAGATCAGCCTTCATTTTTAACTTAAAATCAACTGTATAATAGCTGTAAAATTTAACGTAATTATCCGTTTCAGCTCCGGCTGTAGTACTGCTGGCTTTAACTCTTAAATATTTCGAAGGTTTGATAGCATCGATTTTTTCTTTAGTGAATTCAGCAGATTTTGATTGCTCCACCCGGTCCTCAACCATGAAACTTTCGTTCAGGGTAGCAGGCAAAAGAAAAGAATCTTCTTCATAGAGAGAGTCCAGTACTGTGTAATTCTCATCCAGAAAATAAACCTGCATGTTAATTTCCATAGGTAATCCATTGGCCGCATCCAGTGTAAAACGTAAATAATCTATAATATTAGTACTCTCACCGAACCGGTCTTCAAAATCAAAGGAAAGAGTATCTTCCATTTCAAAACCTTCAGCTTTTATCCAGATAGGCAAAATAACTTCGAAATCGACGATAAAATCACTTGTATCGGTGACAAAGTTATTGGCGGTGCCATCACTCCCGGGATTGGTAGCTGCAGATACGGTATAAATAAAATCCCTTGGAAATGTTTTCATCACCTCATCGATATTGGAAGTTTCCTTATTAATCGCTATTGGGGTATTAACTGTATCTCCAACAGCATCAAGCCCGGGTGCAGCAATAGAAAAAGGATTTACTCCGGGTTCGAAAACCACCTGGGTAGTTTGATCATTTATTTTCGAATATGCTTCCAGTTGTGATATATTAACCTCTACCGGTATGCCGTATGAATTTGCGACATCAAGATTAAACCTGGGATCGGCAAAAAATATCGATCCCCCACCTGCAAGGGAATCCGTGTCAAAAATATCAATTACAACAACATCATTTGACATCATCAATTCATAATCTCCCAGGTACCCGAAAACCGAGTGAAATTCCGGATCAATAAATGTCATGGTAATATCCAGACTTTGTCCGGGCAGTATAGGATTTCCTGAGTTGATAAGTGCCAGATCAAAGGACAATGGCAAAACTGTGTTATCCGGATCCGTATTATCAAGATAGATCGAATGTTCATCCAGACTCAGAGTTTTTGAGTAACTAAAGTTACCGCTGGCATCGCTGATCTGCACAACTTCGCGGAAAGCTTCTCCATTAATGAGAATGCTATCTGAAGAAATAGTAAGAACACCGCTATGCTCGAATGAAGATTGGACATTTATCACAAGGTCCATTGTTTTGACATGAAAACTGTCAATTTTTTCATTGTTCTGAAAGTTAAAAACTCCTGCCTTATCTTTGTGGAACATGATGGTATCCTCAGGCGACGCACCAATCCATTCCGGAGAAAGAGCGATATCCGACTCAATAAAGAATTCAAGGAAATTCTGATTGGGAATATCTACCACTTCATTGGCAGGATGTGAAAACAACCGGTTGGCATAACTAATATATAACAGGCTGTCGTCAAAAATTTTAACATAGCCACTACTGTCAAGTTCATTTAATAATTCATCGAGTGACAGGGAACCGTAAGCTATGGGTGCGGCAACTCCTGGCGTCAGTATAATTTCATCGGAGAATTTTTCAAAATCCCATTGCGGATCAAGACAGGAATTCATTAGAATTATTAACCCGGAAATGAGAGTGATGCTGAGTATCCGGAATCCAGTATCTTTCGTTTTCTTCATGTTTCGCATAATTTATGCCTATTTTACGGAATAATTGTATAAAAAGTTATCCTTATTTCCGACAAGCAGGTTAAACCTGTCTTTCAAACCAGGAAAACTGCTGATACTAAACAGAGACGATCCCTGTAAAGGAAAGCCCTGGTAAAGAGAACCGTCGTTATTTACAAGGTAAATCCGCCCGGAATTGCTTGCAACAACTCCTATCTTTTTGTCAGTGGCAGAAAAACTATAAATCACCGGTGGAAGAGTGACAGCCTCAGGATAAACCTCGGAGAAGATAAGCTTTGCCTTATGATCAAAGACTTTCATTTTAGTGCTGTCCTGAAATATATACTCTGTCCGGTTATCCCCGTTCAGGTCTGAAGGAATAAAGAAATGATCAGGAGCCATCTCCTGTTCCATCAGCTTTTCCATGCTGCCATCAAAATAAAAAGCATATACATCTCCACCCTTATCCGAGACAATTAAACCTTCAGATTTACCGGCATAGGCTTTCATGAAGTAAACCGGATTATTCACGGAAAAATCGATCTGTTGAGAATATTTTACCCTGTTTCTTCCTCTACGGTTGAGAATATAGAGATTAAATTCATCCTTTGCCACGATATAGTCCTTGTCGCCGATGCGGTGATGTTGAAGCGGGGAACTGATTACCTGATCAGACTGACGGAATCTCCATCCGGAGACAACAGACCCGTGTTTATCATACATCAGTATATCCCTTTCCACAGTGGGTACCGGTATTCTGTAATGACCGTTGTTATCATAATCGAATAAAGCCAGTCCGGCTGAGGCCTTCTGCCTGAGGCTTACGGGAAATTTCTCGACGTTGTTTCCATTTCTGTCGATGAGATAAATTTTATTGGTGGTATTAAAAAGGTATTGCAATTTCCCATTACCATAGTAATCGATTTGCCTTACTTTCCCGAGAATATGATCATCAATCTTTTGTTTCCATAAAATGCCCCCTGTGTTATTAATAAGGTAAATGAAATTCTTCTTATCCTGAACAAAGATCTCTTTTTCTTTATTGTTATGATTAAGCACTACGGTTGGCTTTATAGCTAAATTCCCCTCCAGCTTTCTTTCCCATACCGTATTCACATACTCCCTGATCTTGCCTGTATAATTAATAAAAAAACGAAAATAATGAAGCTTATCCGCAACCGTACTTTGAAAACCCACAACATTCAGCTTTTTCCATGATTCGGCATTTTTCTCAATAACTGAACTCGCGGAGGGTTGAAGAAATTTCAGAATTTCAGAATAATACTGTGAGGGATCGAAATAGATAAAGAAATTAGACCGGCTTGAAAAATTATCTTTAAGCCCTTGAAAATAATCATCATTTTGAAGTGTTTTCCCCAAAGAATTTAAATATCCAAACTCTTTTATATCGGCAACAGATTCGGCAAGTACCAGATTATTATCATAAAAACAATACCATTCATAACCTGATTCCGGAAAGAGGTTGTGGAATAATGTCTTTTCTATACCGGAAACAGGGAACTTGAAAGCATCAATTATAGTATTTTCATCAATACTTATACTTTTTGAATGTAATTTTTCGTCTTGCGATAATTTCAGAAGATATTCCCTGAGATGATTTTCAGTCTGACCTTTACTTTTTACGGAGATCAGAATAAACCTGGAGAAAGTTTCCATTTCTTTCCTGATGATGAATTCAACCGCCTGCCCACCGAACAAAGAAAAAAACACTTCGCGAAAGTCATTAACAGGCGCCGGCTGGGGATCGCTTTCTCTTATATTACTAAGAAAAGCCACAGGATCGGATACTCCCAGCCATTTAAAATAAACCACGGTGGATGGGATCACCCTAAAAAGCGCCTGTTCCACTGCACTCTGGCCGGAAAATAAAGATAGTTGCTGGATTGTACTATCATTAAGTGCAGAAAAACCATTGAAAAGCAACTGGCCGGGTTTTATTTCCACATCCAGCGCTGCTGATGAGGTAAAACGGGATAAACGGGGGACCTTTTCCTTACTAACAATCATAGCTGCCAGATCCTCGAGTTTGCTGAAATTTAAATACAAGTGAGCTTCCACATCACTTCCCAGCGTTGAACGTATCTTTTCATATTTTCCGGTCTGAAATACATTCTCTCCCAAATTAACATTAGCTATCGATAGTTTTAACAGTTCCTCATCCGAAGAAAGCAGGAAAAGGCCCTTTGTTTCAGTAAATGACAACTGATCAGGTATATTGTCCGGGATCTCCAGATTATATATTGTTGTATTTTCATGTTTTTTCTTATCAATGCCCGTTTCATCGCTGATAAGCTTTAATACCTCGTCTGTAGCTTTTTCTTCCGGTGAATTCAGCACAAAAAGAAAATCATAATCATCTTCCACCCGATGAACAGAGATTAATACCTCCCCCGTAAAAAGATTCCCAACGTCCGGGAATTTTCTGATAAGGCTGTCTATTTCATGGATCTGACTGTTCAGTTTAGTCATCATATCATAGCGGAGAAATTCCTGCCAGATATTACTATGATTCTGCAATCCGGAAATCAATCTGGTATAATCGCTTGTTTCCAGACAAAGAACAAACCCCGGTGGAATGGCAACATGACTGTCTGATTTCACCGCATTATTTAACCTTAGCCATAATAAGCCAAAAATAATTGCTGTTATCAGACCTGCAATCAATACAATTGAAATAATCCTTCTTAATAAGCTACTCATATCACAACAACTTTAACATTAACCGGCAACCATTATAAAGCTTAGAAATTTGGAATAGTTTTTGATATTATCCGATAAATATTTAATCAGAATGCCACAAGTCAAAAGTCTAATCCTTCTCATTTTCATACTTATCAACTTACTCAGTGCCAGTGCACAACAAATAAAAATACTGAATGAGTCCTCCCAGGAGCCCATTCTTAATGTCGCTCTCTTCACCAGTTCAAAAAAAACCGGCACTTTAAGTGATTCAAGAGGTATAGCAAATATCAGTATTTTCAAGGACAATGACAGTATTTTTTTTCAACACCCCTCATACAATCCGGTCAGTTTTAAGAAAGAGGATTTAACGAAAAATCCAACTGTATATCTCTCAAAAAAAATAATTCTCATTGATGAATTTGTGATATCAGCCTCCAGAAGCCGGGAAAGCAAGAAAAATGTTGCCTTTCAGATAGATGTGCTTGAGAATAATCACCTTGCCCGAAGTACAGCAACTTCATCGGCCGATTTACTTCAATCGACCGGCAATCTGGTGATTCAAAAATCACAGGGCGGAGGTGGAAGCCCTATTATCAGAGGATTTGAGGCAAATAAGGTCTTACTGGTTCTTGACGGAGTAAGATTGAATAATGCTATTTACCGAAGCGGACATTTACAAAATTCCATTACTGTTGATAACATGATACTTGACCGTGCAGAGGTTATTTATGGACCTACCTCACTTATATACGGAAGTGATGCTCTGGGCGGGGTTGTTCATTACTATACCAAAGATCCCGTCCTTTCCGGTGAAAAGGGTAAATCTTTATTCCGCGCAGACGCAATGTCCAGATATTCAACTGCTAATGATGGTAAATTCGGTCACTTCAGCTTCAATCAGGGTTTCAATAAAATCGGTTTTCTTACAAGCATAAGTTACAAAGATATAGAAGACCTGAAAATGGGAGAAGAGAGAAATCCCTTTTATGGTGATTACGGGTTAATCCGGCATTATGTTGATCGTGTTAATGGACGGGATACCATGGTCAATAATCCGGATCCTCGCCTGCAAAAAAATACAGCCTATTCCCAACTTGATCTTTTACATAAAATTAAATATTCTCCCTCCCGGTATCATGATTTGGTTTTAAATCTGCAATATTCAACTTCCTCTGATATTGACCGGCTGGACCGGCTGAATGATTATTCCAAAGATCACTTAAAGTATGCTGAATATCACTATGGTCCTCAAAACCGCCTGTTCGCTGCACTGAAATCTACAATAAGAAAAGATAACCCCCTGTTTACCAACTTAAGCTCTACTTTCGCCTATCAGCGAATAGATGAAGACAGGATCACACGCAAATTCAGAGATGAAGAAAGATTCATTCAAAATGAGGACGTGAGTGTTCTCTCCCTGAATCTTGATTTTCTGAAGCTCATTTCCAGCAATCGCTTAAATTATGGTTTTCAGGCTATTTATAATGATGTGGGTTCCGATGCCTGGTATAGCAATATTGAAACGGGAGAAAGAAATCCGGGGACAACCCGTTATCCCGATGGCGGAACTACAGCATGGAATGCTGCTGCATATGCAAATTATAAATGGAATCCCTCTGAAAAAATAATACTGTCGGCTGGTACCCGATACCATTTCGGATCTTACCGGTCGGGGTTTAATCCGGAGAATTTCCTGCCCTATGAAGAAGTACAGATTAATAACGGCGCTTTAACCGGTAGTATAAACCTGATCTATAATCCCGGAAGAAACTGGCAGATCTCAGCCATTACCTCAACCGGCTTCAGGAACCCCAATGTGGACGATTATGGGAAGGTCAGGGCCAAGGACAACCAGGTAACCGTCCCAAATCCGGATCTGAGCGCAGAATATACCTATAATTTTGAAGCAGGCGTAACGAAAACTTTTGAAGGCTATATTAAAATGAGTGCAATTGCATATTATACTATACTTAATAATGCTATCGTCAGGACAGGATATCAGCTAAACGGGCAGGATAGCCTTGAATATGACGGAGATATGTACAAGATCATTACCAATAAAAATGCGCTCAGAGCCTATATTACCGGTCTTTCATTAAACCTTGTTTCCGATCTTAATTCCAGCCTCAGCTTCAGAAGCACACTTAATTTTACGGAAGGACGTAACCTTACAGATAAAGTTCCTCTGGGACACATACCTCCGGTATTTGGCCGCACTACAGTAAAGTACCATATGAAAAAATCTTTTGCTGATTTCTATTTAGACTATAACGGATGGAAAAAAATCGGGGATATGTCTCCTTTCGAAGAAGACAATGATGCAGAGGCTACAGAATATGGCTTCCCTTCCTGGTATACCGTTAACCTGCGGTCAGGATATAATCTTAATGAAAATCTCCAGATTCAGTTTGCCGTTGAAAATATTTTTGATACTTTTTACAAGCCTTTTGCATCAGGAATTGCAGGTCCCGGCAGAAATTTCATTTTTACCCTGAAGGCCAATATAAACTGACAGAATATGGAAAAAGTCAATCCGCAGATTCATGATAGTTGGAAAAAAATGCTTCCGGAAGAGTTTCAAAAATCCTATTTTATCACACTTAAACAATTCCTTGTCGAGGATAAAAAGAAGTACAGAATTTATCCTCCCGGATCATCAATATTCCATGCTTTTAATAAAACTCCTTTTTCCAGCGTAAAGGTTGTGATTATAGGCCAGGACCCTTATCATGGAACAGATCAGGCTCACGGATTATGTTTTTCCGTTCCCTTTGGAATAAAGCCCCCTCCTTCCCTGATCAATATATTTAAGGAAATCCGTGATGACCTGAAAATCCCCATCCCAAATCATGGGAATCTGGATTACTGGGCAATGCAGGGAGTACTTCTTTTGAATGCAACCCTGACGGTAAGGGCAAATCAACCCGGTTCCCACCAGGGAAAAGGATGGGAACAATTCACAGACAGGGTAATTGTCAGACTTTCAGAAACAAAAAAAAATCTGGTCTTTCTGCTCTGGGGGAAGTATGCCCAAAATAAAGCTGCCTTAATAGATAGCCATCAGCATCATATTCTGAAAGCACCCCACCCTTCACCATTTTCAGCACATTCGGGTTTTTTTGGCTGCCGGCACTTCTCAAAAACCAATGGTATTCTTGAACAAAACGGCATTAGTCCAATTGACTGGAGAGTACCTGATGTGCTTTGAAAATTGCTATATATTTGTACCGGCTAAAAAATTCATTATCCTGATGATTACCGAAAAACTATATCGCAAATACCTTTTATCACTTCTTTCAGGAGATAAGTTTTCCTGCGGAAGAACAGTGCAGTCCCTGATCAATGAGGGCATCGAATTAAAGGATCTTTACATTAATCTTTTTCAAAGATCATTATATGAAGTTGGAGAATTATGGGAAGACAACAAAATTACTGTAGCTACCGAACACCTGGCTACTTCTGTAACATCAAATATAATGACCCTGACCTATCCTTTGATCTTTAATACAGAAAAAACCGGAAAAACAGCAGTTGTTACCGCTATTACCAATGAATATCATCAGATTGGAGCAAGAATGATTGCTGATCTTATGGAACTTCAGGGCTGGGATACCTGGTTTCTCGGGTGCAATACTCCCCGGGAAGATCTGGAAGAGATGATAAATGAAAAAAAACCGGATTATCTCGCCTTATCAGTAGCTGTATATTTTAATATGTCAAAGCTGGAATCCACAGTTAAAGGTATTAATCTGAGATACCCTGATCAGAAAATTATTATAGGAGGACAGGCGTTCCGTTGGGGTGGGGATGAAATCGAAAAAAAATTCAGGCATGTCCAAATTTTCAAAGATATGCCCTCTTTTGAAAATTTCCTGAAGATAAGCTGATGAAAAACGATCTGATTTCAGAATATATTCTTAATAACTCATCGGTTCTTTTTTTAGTTACCGATAAAACCGGGAATATCTTGAGATTCAATAGGCTTGCAGAAAGACTTATAGCTAAAGAAAACCTGAATACCCTTACTGAAGTGATCCTGGATTTCAATACTGGCTTTTCTCTTAATGAAGCAGTTTTAACGACGGATAAGTTCAGCTTAAGTATTAACTCAAAACTCAAAGACCCTCAAAACCTTAACTTTACATTTATAGAGCAGGATAACGAAATATTTGTTTTTGGTGAAACCGATCCGGAAGAAAACAGCAGATTGCAGAAGGAAATGTTAAAGTTGAACGATGAATATGCAAACCTCACCCGTGAACTTTACAAAAAAAATACTGAATTAAAAAAGCTTAATGATCTGAAAAATCAATTTTTGGGAATAGCAGCACATGATCTCAGAAATCCTATAGGAAATATAATTTCCATCGCCTCTTTGCTTCACAATAATCTGTATGAAAAACTAAATTCAAAGGAGAAAAGGTTCCTGGAAATAATATCTGATCTGGGTGAGTTTGGTTTGAATTTGTTAAACGATCTGCTGGAAATTTCCAGGATCGAATCCGGTACCCAAAAGATTGACCTCACCAAAGCGGATCCTGACAAGCTTATCCGCGATATTGTAAAGTTTAATGAATATTATGCATATTCGCAGCAAGTAAAAATCGTTTTTAAATCATCTGGCAAAATCTGCCCGATTATATGCAATAAACAAGCATTTCATCAGATACTGAATAATCTCATTAGCAACGCCATTAAATATTCGCCGGAAAATACCAGAGTAGAAATCGGAATTATTCCCGGAGACAAGCAACATACTTTCTACGTAAATGATGAAGGTCCGGGAATTCCTTTGGAAGAACAGGATAAACTATTTAAGGCCTTCTCAAAAACTTCTCTGAAACCCCGGGGAAGTGAAAAAAGTACCGGCCTCGGTTTATGGATCGTAAATATGTTGATACGGAGTCATTCAGGTAAAATCTGGGTGAAGTCGACTGAAGGAAAAGGAACTATTATATTTTTCTCTATTCCCACATACGATTAGACAAAATTGTTTTTGTAAAAAGCGAATATTTTTCGGGCCATGTACAAAGAATGGGGTTGGATATTGTATACAAACACATATTTTTGATCAAGAATAAATGTAAAATTCGAAAATCTTTCATTTTAGTTATGAAGAATCCGGAAGAATTAATAAAATCAGCTGCTAAACTCGAAAAGGTTGATAGTAAAAGCCTACAAGAGTATTCTGAAAAACAGGAACTCATCATCGCAAAAACCAATGAACTGATCCTGAACAATAAGAATATTCAATCACTAATCGGCGAAAAAAATGAATCAAAAATGGTGATCAATCACACCAACCATGTGCGGTTCATGGAGAGTATCCTGCGGAATTTTAACCCTGAAATATTTGTAAATACCATCCTCTGGGTATATAAAACCTATCGAAAACACGGATTTCATGAGAAATACTGGGTGATAGCCTTTGAAAAATATGAAAAAGCCCTGGAAGAGTTGCTGGATAAGGATTCGTACCAGGAAGTCAGCAATTATTACCAATGGCTGAAAAGAAACCATAAAGACTTTGTAAAATTGACAGAGGAGTAAATGTAGTTTACACTTTTTCTATAAATTTACATTTTTTGTATGTTCGCTCATAAAATGTAAACTTATTATTAGAAAATACCTGAATCTGTGCAAATCTGTGTTATCTATGGTTAATATTTCGTCATGGATTCCATAGATTAGTATTAAGCATCCCGACAAAGAAAAAACCGCAATTAATTTTTTGGCACACTATTTGTTTTAAATAAGACATCAGTTCATCCAACAATATACCCGATTAATTTCGGGGCAAACCGGGTCTAACCACCCGGTTTTATATTTTCATTATGGACAGACACTAACTAGTGTCCGTCAATATAGTCGGGTGTCTGGATCATAATGTTCGAGATCAAGGCTTGCGAAGCCGGAAAAAG
>CAYRTD010000085.1:0-17622 GCA_964426915.1 uncultured Bacteroidaceae bacterium
TACTAAAAAAGTTCTTACGAATATTAAGTTGAGGTCTTTTAATCAGTAGGTTTATGGGTTTATTGGTTTATGGGTTTATTGGTTTATTGGTTTATGGGGGTGTGGTATAAAAGGAGATCCGAAGTATAGGTTTAATCGTTTAATCGTTGAATCGTTTATAGGCAATGCACCGATTACCGATCACCGATCACCGATTACCTATAAGGGTTTAATCGTTTAATCGTTGAATCGTTTATAGGCAATGCACCGATTACCGATCACCGATCACCGATCACCGATTACCTATAAGGGTTTAATCGTTGAATCGTTTATAGGCAATGCCACCGATCACCGATCACCGATCACCGATCACCGATTACCTATAAGGGTTTAATCGTTGAATCGTTTATAGGCAATGCCACCGATCACCGATCACCGATCACCGATTACTGATCACCGATCACCGATCACCAATTACCCCTTTTGTGTTATATAAGTTCAATCAAAGAAAAAACATTATGAAAATTATCTGTATTGGAAGAAATTATATTGATCATGCTAAAGAATTAAAGAATCCTGTGCCGGAAAAGCCGGTGTTTTTTATGAAACCCGACTCTGCTTTGGTGATCAGGAACCGTCCTTTTTTTTATCCTGATTTTTCAAATGATGTACATCATGAGATAGAGGTTGTGATCAGGATCAACCGTCTCGGAAGGTCGATTGATGAAAAATTCGCTCACAGGTATTTTGATAAAATAGCCCTGGGTGTCGATTTTACTGCCCGCGATCTTCAGGCAGAATGTAAGGAAAAGGGACTTCCCTGGGAAATAGCCAAAGGATTTGATTATTCTGCTCCTGTTAGTGAATTTTCCGGCATTAACAAATTTACGGATATCAACGCAATCGATTTTCATCTCGACATTAACGGGGATACCGTACAGAAAGGGAACACAGGCGACATGATCTTTTCATTCCCGAGAATAATTTCCTACGTTTCAGGATTTATGACGCTCAAAACCGGGGATTTAATTTATACCGGCACTCCTGCAGGTGTGGGTCCCGTAAAAACGGGAGACCATCTTGAGGGTTATCTGGAAGGGAAAAAAATGCTGGATTTCTTTGTTAAGTAAAAATTCATCAGATTTCTTTTCCGATTTCTTTCACTCTTTTTAGCAATTGTTCCAGATCTTCTTTTTTAGTAAAGGGATTCATGATGGAAACTCTGAGGTATACTTTTTCATCCAGCTCTGTCTGGACAATATAAAACTCACCTTTTCTGACAAGCACAGACCTAATTTTCCTGTTGATTTCATTCAGGTCTTTATTTTTTCCTTCATGATACCTGAAGCAAACAATATTGGCATCGGGCTCTGCTGCAAGTTCGATGTTTTCTTCATTTTCGCACATAGCCGCCAATACATTTCCCATATCATACAGGTGGTCGATGTTTTCAGAGAACGTTTCTTTACCTCCAAGAAGCAACTGAAGGTAAACATTCAGTCCCATCATACTTTTGGTGCATTCCATCGTTCGTCTGGCGAAATTATACCAGTCTTGTTCTTCGTCTTCATCTAATAAATAAGAAGCTTTCTGGGCAAAAGTCGAATATGACGTTTGCCCATCCCTGAATAATATCAAGGTGTTCAGACCCGGGGTCATGAGCATTTTATGAAAATCGATCACGATAGAATCTGCCTGATCCGAACCTTTCAGCAGATGTTTGTATTTATCCGAAAGTATTGCCGCACCTCCGTGGGCTCCGTCAATATGAAACCAAATATTATGTTTTTTACAGAAATCTCCTGCTTTTTGCAGATCATCATAACTTCCTGTTGCTGTAGAGCAACTGCTCGCGGTTAATGCAACTACTCTCTTTCCTTCGCTTAGGGCTTTCTCATATATCTCTTCCAGTAAATCCACACGCATTCTGTATTCTTTATCCACTGGTATACTGAGAATTCCTTTTTCCCCCAGTCCCATTATTTTCACTGCTCTGGGTATGCAATAATGGCTTGCTTCCGATATCATAAAAACCGGGTTATCGTCGCTTCGGACTCCTTCTTCCCATATGTCATAACCGGTTTGGTTCTGACGTGCAGCTAATAGAGCGGTGAGATTGCCCAGGCTTCCTCCTGATGTAAAAAGGCCATCGGCTCCGGGCGGGAAAGAGAATTCTTCTGCGAAGAATTGTGCCACAGCTCTTTCCATAGCTACATTCGCAGGCCCCATTTCGTATACTGCCGAACCGTTATTTAACAGTCCACCTATCAATGAACCAATGGCTGCCAGGGGATTCGGAACGGCACACTGGTGACCGGCATAGCGCGGGTGGTGAAGATGATTTGAATCTTTCAGGAGTTCATCAAGGAAATAGGAATAATCCTTTTTTTCTCTCAGTAAGCCATAGTATTTGTCATAAAGTTTACCGGGTGAATTATCAGGTAGTACAGGGATTTCATTATTATCACCAAGTACTTTCTTAAGATATTCAGAAAGCTGATCAAGGGTTTCTTTTCCATATTCTTCAAAAAAACTACCGGAGTAAAAATCTGTAATGTTCTTCATATCTATTTTTCTAAGAAAAGGCGTGCTACCGGATAACGTTGATAAACATCTTCCCCATAGGGAGATCTTTCATATATAAACCTGAGCTGAGCATAATGATCAGTGGCAAAATCCGGATCCTCTTCTTTTTTCTTATTAAATATTTTCTGTAATTCCACATCATAAGCCAGAATCTCAAGTGCTTTTTCTTCAAAGAGGTAGGGTGAAAAATATTCTTTTCTTGAAAGGATGCTATCAAAGAAATTCCAGTTAAAAAAAGAATCCTCACCTTCCGGTTCGAGGCTTTGCACGAGGTATTCCCGGGCTTCCTGATTCAAAGGAATGAGGATATCTCCTTTGTAGAAATCCAGTTTCCCACGGGAAGTGGTAACTTCTGTATCATAATGTTTGTAATGTCCGTTATAGGGTGTGCCGAGGGTTTTATAATCCTTTATATGATAATAATCCACAAAAAGACTTGTATCTCTTAATATTGTGGAGAATTCGACTTTATTAATCTTTAATCTTTCTATTACTTCTTTCCATGCCTGGGGAACAATATAGAAATCGGGAGCAATAACTTTTTTTACCGGATTATAAGTTTTGTAATAGGGTATATCTTTTTCCCAAACCGAGTCGGAGTTAAATGAATAGTTACTCTGTCCTGAAAGAGGGCTTGTGCCGGTTTCCATTTTATATCCCCTGAAGGTAAGGAGATCATAATTGCCTGTATCCAGTTCCCATGTCAATGTAAATTCCTTCTTATTCATTAACTGAGACTTTGTCAGATCGCGGGTAAGGGTCAGTTCAGTAGTATTATCAGCCATGAATTCAGATACGCTTTGTATGAAATGATAAGTTGCGAGTACCCTGTCTTCGAAATCCTTTAACATGTGAGCTTCAGTTGTAAATCCTATGGTATTAAAAAGAGAAGCATATCCGGTGGTATACCTGGGGTGATCCATGAAGGCAACAATTCCGGTTTCCGGATTCCGGTAATCACGGCTTTGCACATAAGGAATAATTTCATAAGGCCCGTTTTCCATTTTATTATAAAGTTCAGGGAGCATACGCTCATAAAGAAAATCGGAGACCGGGATATTTAACTTATCTTTCTGAGTGGCTATAAGGGTAAGAACATACGGATAATCCGCTCCGTTTGAAGTATGGGTGTCAATGAAGACATCCGGATCCCAGATCCTCATGGTTCTTACGAGAGATCTTGTATTCCGGGTATCGAGTTTCATAAAATCCCTGTTCAGATCCATGTTACTGGCATTTCCTCTGAATCCGTGTTCAACGGGGCCATTTTGATTTGCACGGTAATACTCCCCCCTGTTAAGTGTACCGCCGACATTTAAAACAGGCACAATAGCTATAACGACATTATCCAGGATCTTTTTGTATTTGCTCTGATTCGAAAGAATTTCTTTTGCATACAGAATGCTTGCATCAACACCACAGGGTTCACCGGGATGAATTCCGTTATTAATAAAAAGAATGCTTTTACCATTTTGCCTTACCAGTTCGGGAGTGAATAATTCAGATTGTGAAATAAGAAAAAGATGGAGGGGTTTTCCTGAATCGGTTAATCCTGTTTCCATAAGCAGTGCCTCAGGATACTGTTCATCGAGATAACTGTAATATTCTATTGTTTCTTCCCAGCTAAGAGTCTGGTTTTTTTCAAATTTTAATTCTGGTTGTGCATGAATATTAAACCATATGGTAGAGGAGGTAATTAAGGCAAGAATATTTTTGATTTTCATGTAGTTAAAACTTTTTTACTTTTGATTTTTGGCAATTAATTTGAGTCGTCAATAAAGTCTGACAACCCAGATATCGGACCTCATAAACAGACACTAAAATAATTAATCAGGTACCTCCTCATGAAGTTCTAATTTCAGGGCTTCAAAGAAATTATGCACATAGGGGTCATCGGTGGATTTAAGAATATTTTCTGAAAGGATCCTGATGGTAGGAGTATTTTTCATTATTTCTTTATAAATATGTTTAATTACTGCCACAGGCCCTGATGTCTGTTCTTCACCGGTTTCATTTATTTTTCGAATCTGTAGATTATATAACCTGAAAAAGCTTTCGATGGTATGATGGCGAATACTATGGATCTTTATCATTTCAGGAATCCTGGCACAATTGGTGATGAAATTCCCGTATCTTCCGGAAAGATTGGCGATAATTTTAAGGCCAAGGTCTTCCATGGATATTCCTCTCAACAGATATATTTCGCTGTATCTGAAGACTCCAATATTTCCCAGGGCATCAAGATCATCACTGATATTCAGTGCCGGTAGCAGCATAACTTCCCCATCGGTGATCAGTTTTCCGGCAAGACCATATGATTTATTATCATGTTTTTCGATGGCTTCGGAAATAGCGGATATGCCGGCAGGTTGCTGAGGCATATTATCCAGGAATTTGTTCAGGATCTCAACGCCGGCTTTTCCGTGTTCGCTACCCTTTTCTATTATCATGCCGGAATCGTGAAACATGCTCGATAAAAGGAGGGACTCAACAAATTCATAACGGATATTTATCTCCGGTTTTTCGAGACTGGTAAGAAGCCTTCGGGCATGTTTCCATACCCTCAAATGATGAAAATGATCATGAGAGGGGAGGGGATGTCTGGTAAATTCGGCTTCCAGAAATTTAAAGGAAGGCGAGAGCCACTGCTCTTCAGACCTGTTCAGGTGTTGATTAAGGTCCATTTTATATATAACTTAACTTCAACATATTTGTTTTACCTCTTTTTTGCAGAGGAATACTACCTATATGTACAATAACATCACCTGACTGTATATGTTTTTTATTTTTTAAGAATTCTATGGATGCATTAATGTAATCTTCGATACTCTTATTGCTTTCCAGATAAAATGAACGGACTCCCCAAACCAGGGAGAGCATCGGAAGAAGGCTTCTGTTTCCGGTGAAAGCAAAAATATCGGCCTTTGGACGGTGCGAGGATATCCGGAAAGCGGTATAACCGGAATGAGTGAATGTAATGATGGCCTTTGCATTTAATTGTTCCGCCATCTGTACGGCATTGAAACAAGTTGAGTCCTGCAGGAAACTTTTTGACATTTCCGCCGGGGCTGTCCCCCTGAAATATGTGAAGCCGTGCTCCTCAGTCCAATCGATGATCTTTTGCATATTTTTAATCACAAGATCCGGATATTTTCCAATGGAGGTCTCACCGCTTAACATTAGGGTATCGGCTCCATCCAGAACTGCATTGGCCACGTCGGTGGCCTCTGCCCGGGTGGGACGGAAATTACTGATCATGCTTTCCATCATCTGAGTAGCGATGATAACAGGTGTGGCAGCTTTAATGCATTTCTCAACGATCATTTTCTGTATCATGGGGACCTGATCAAAATCCACTTCCACTCCCAGGTCTCCCCTGGCAACCATTACTGCATCGGAAATATGAATGATCTGGTCGATTTCCTTCAATGCTTCGGGCTTTTCAATTTTTGCTACTATCCTTGCCTTATGCCGGAAGTTTTTCATAAAATCCTTCAGCTCAATTATATCTGTTGAAGATCTTACAAAAGACAGAGCGATCCAATCCACTTTATGCTCAAGGGCAAAGCTTGCGTCCTCAATGTCTTTTTCTGTCATACAGGGAAGAGAAATCCTGGTGGAAGGAAGATTAACTCCCTTGCGTGAGGATAACGGGCCTCCGTGGATAATTCTTGTTTTAACTATATCCACTCGGTTTGAATACGTAACTTCAAGTTTGATTTTTCCGTCATCAATTAGAATCGTTTCTCCGATTTTCACATCTTTGGGAAGATGTTCGTAACTCATATATGCCTGTTTTCCTGTTCCGGGCGATTCCTTGGAAACAAGATAGAATTCATCTCCTTCCCTCAGGTATACCTGGTTATTCTCTATTTCGCCAATCCTGAGTTTAGGCCCCTGCAGGTCGGCAAGTATGGCTACCCTTGAATTTAGTTCTTTGTTAAGTTCCCTTATATTACGGATGCTTTTGAGATGATCATCATGAGTCCCGTGCGAAAAATTCAAACGGCATACATCTATTCCTTCATAGAATAATTTTTTCAGGACATCTTTATCGGCAGTTGCGGGACCCAGCGTGGCAATAATTTTTGTATGGGATCTGTCGTGTCGCATCATGATTTCCTAGTATTTATAGCCACCGGGATCGCTCTCCAGCTCAACCTCGAGTGTCAGGACAATCCTGTTAACGAAATTAAAATAGCTGATTATCAGAGTAGTATCAAGGATGGCTCTGTCGGTTATTCCTGATTGTTTGAGTTCTTTTACATATTTCTGAACCTTTTTACTATCGGGTATCCGTGTAGAAATATCCGCAAGCTCACATAGGAGCAGATCCCTTTTCGGCAGGTCCACCTCATGGTAATCGTTGATAAACTTCTTTAATTTTTTCTCATCTTTCCAGTAATGATTCAGTGCTTCTCCATGATGCCTGATGCAGTATTCACATCGGTTAGCGCAGGAAACAACTACTCCGATCATTTCTCTTTCTTCACGGCTCAGCGGAGACTTCCCAAACATAAGGGTTATATACAAATCCATATGCCTGTTGATAGTACGTGGGTTCAAACTCTGGATCTTGTGTATTTCAGCAATTTTACCCCTGCTCTCAAGTATTTGATCGTAAACTTCTTTTAGGTAACCTTCAGATTCAGAGGGGTTGATAACTTCAATATTGGCCATAGGAGATAGGAGGTTTTTGTTTTAAAGATAAGCTATTTTAGCTTTTTGCCAAAAGACATAACACAGTTATGACGATATTTTTTATGACTTTTAATGGCAACTCCTATGGCATTAAAATTTGGACTCAAAAGATTATGACGATGACCAAGATCCGGAATATCTTCGTCTATAAGAAGTTGTATCAATATATCCAGGGCCGAATCATAACCGTAGGCAATATTCTCAGCCACTTCATTATATTTCCCCAGCAACGGACCGTATCTTTTTTCAAACCGCTGATGGCCAGTTGTACCTTTTTTACCCGCTGTAACAGCATGTTCTTCTGCAATTTTGAAAAGATCATGCTCAGGCATAAACAGAGGAAGATTGCTGATCTTTTTAAGATCACGGTAAAGTGATTTTGTATAACGTGAAGATTTTTTTCCTTCAAGATAATTATCAAGGATAGTGTTAGCAAAAAGTTCGCCATCAATCCTTGCAAGATTTGCAAGGAATATAAGTTTTTTCTCTTCATCGTTCAGAAAACCCGAATTTTTTGCAGTATTTGCTTTTGAAAGTATCTCCTGATCCCATTTTTCCAGCCCATCCTGTCCATTCAAATATGGAAACATCATAACTGCAGTAAGAATTATTAATATTTTTCTCATGATTTTGTTCTGTTTTTTAATTACTGTTTTTGAAGAATCATAATTACATATGTGAAAGGGAAGATGTTTTTATTAAAGTTGTTTTATTAGCTTCCGTTCTTTCGGGTCCATATGTATTTACAATAAGGAGGGCGATGGCAACGGATTATCCCTTCAAATTTTCTTCTTATCTTCCCAGTTCCTGATCATATATATATCATAATCCTCAAACGCGAAAAATCCTAGTTTCTTATATAATTTTTTTGCCGGTAGGTTTTCTTTGTGTACTTCCAGTTTAACCTGGGCGTTTTTCTTTTTTATGAATTTAAGGCTTTCAATACCCAGCATTTCACCCAGGCCCATTTTCTGATAAGAGGGATGAATGCAGAAATGATGCAGAAACATTCGTCTTCCATCCCAGGTCATCCAGCTTGTGCCGATAATTTTTTTCTCACCGGGAAGATCCATAATGATAAAGTGGCCTCCCTGAGAATTGCATTGCAGGATAGTATCTGCTGTGTCACCTCTTTCGGCACCCCCCATATCATTTATTTCCCAGAGCTTCAGGATTTCGGGAAAATCCTGTCTGCTAAAGTCCCTGAATCTTATCTGATTTTTGATTTTTTTACTCATTCCTTACTCTTCCAGTTCCTCCACATGCAACTGACCGGTTTCGTAAGAAATGACTTTTACGGGGGTACCTCTTTCTATATAGCCATAATTTGACATAGCATCATAAACTTCACCCTCTACTTCTACCATCCCGGAAGGTCGAAGGACAGTATGAGCAACACCGGTTTTGCCGATCAGTTCCTTGTATTGTCCTGTAACCCCAAGGAATCCGTCTTCAAGTCTTTGTGTATCCCTGAGAGCAATATTCGGAAACCATACAGAAGTAATTATTTTTTTCCCCAGATAAAGGGAACCAACTATGGATACGAGCAGGGAGACGACCACAAGCATAAGAGCCCGCATGATGGTATTAAGTACCAGGGGGATATCTCCGGTCTCAAAGATTATGTTATCAACCATGGCCATAGTAAGGCCTCCGATAATTAATACCATGCCGGTGGCGCCGGCAACCCCGAAGCCCGGAATCGCAAAGATCTCCACAGCCAGCAGGACAATGCCAAGTATGAAGATAATTATTTCCCAGTTATCAGCTAGACCCTCCAGATACAAAGGAGCAAAGTATAAAACCGCGGCAAGAGCTGCAGCACCCAGTGGGAAGCCGACTCCGGGTGTCTGTAATTCAAAATAAAGCCCTCCTACTATCGCCATTATCAGCAAGGATTGAATGATGGGACTTAATAATAAATTGATAAATTTATCAAGACCCGAAGGCTTATATTCTATTAATTCATAGTTTTCTATCCCCGCCAGTTCAAGAACTTCCTGAATATTACCAGCAATCCCGTCATTAAAATTATGGATAAGGGCTTCTTCGGCCGTAAAGGTAATCACCTGACCGCTGTCGCTGACTCCCGGAACATACATTTTGGGATCGACCATGGCTTCCGCTATTCTGGGGTCCCTGCGCCATTGGATAATAGTGTCATTACCGCTAATGATGGTGTCCTTTCCCTGAGACTCAGCGGTAGCCCGCATTGTAGCCCGCATATATGACTGGAATTTATCGGGAACCTGTTCCCCTGTCTGGTTAACCACAGTAGCTGCACCAATTTTAGCTCCACTGCGCATATAAATGCTGTCACATGCCAGAGATATCAGGGCGCCTGCAGAAGCAGCATTGTCATCAATAAATACATACACCGGTATCTTACTGTTCAGAATTTTTGTCCTTATGGAATCAGCCATATCCACCAGCCCTCCATAGGTGTTCATATGAATGATAATAATATCGGCTCCGATACTATCAGCTTCGACAAAAGCCTTCTGGGTAGTTCTCCAAACAGGCTTTGCTATCTGTTCTTTAATATCATATTTGAAAATTATTTTCTTTTTATTTGCTTCATTTACCTGTGCGGTGGTAGCGAAAAAAACAAAAAGAGTAATGAAAAAAGTGTATGCTATCTGACGGAATTTTTGTTTCATGATTATAATAATTATTTCCCGCACTAAATTTAAGAATTATTCCAAAGCTTCGGGGAACTATCAGTGAAATTTTGATTTTTGTTTCCGGATTACTTAAGATGATTCAAAAATTGAATTTTATTCTGCTTTGGTATCCGTCCTGGCAAGTACACATACGAGGTACTTTCAAAGCATTATGCTAAGTTCAGATTTTGGGGAAGGAGATCTGAGAGTTGATTTGCCGGATAATCAGGGATGATTTCCAGGACCCTTTTTAACCAGGTAAAGGGATCCACATTGTTATGTTTGCAGGTAGCGAAGAAGGAATAGAACATAGCAGCACTTTGTGCACCGGCATGGGATCCGGCAAAAAAATTATCTGTCCAAACATCCCAATGTTCCCTTTGCCTTTGAAATTCTTTTAGATCACATTGTCTTACCTCCATGCCATAATATGAAAGTATCGCGCTCGTACTTGCAGTTGCACATCATAATTCTGCTTCTTGACCTACTAAGGGAACGCCTAAAATCTGACTTGTCATGGATTCTGGAATAGATAATAACGAAAGAATAAAAAATACTAATCTATACATAGTTACATAGTTTTAAACTGTATTTATCTGGTAATTAAATGTCTATAAGTTAATCCCATTCCAAAATCAAAGGTATTATTGATCAAAAACCACTTCCCCTTAGCTAAAATTCCCACTTGATTTTCAGGATCCAGTGTGAAATAATACTTCGCACCAGTCTGAAAACCAATATCTCGATCCCAATAGCTAATCCTTCTAAAATACTCACTTTCTTTCTTCTCCAGTGAAATATCATACTCAAAACGTCCTACTACACCAAGTCCAATATCCAGTTTTTTATCTTGTAAAAAAGACAATTCTCTCCAAATAGTAATTCCTGGTTCAATTCTCGTTTTTATGGCTTTTCCATAGATAGCCGGGACAGCACCCGTAAAAGTTTTGAAATAATAAAGGTTATAACTCGATAATTCAACTGAATAATATAGATTTGGTTTAAAAGAGTTTTCTAATCCGATTTCGAAAAAGGCAATGTTTACGCTTTTTTCCATGCCTATTTTACTGATGCGATATTCATTTTTTATTGGCTAACCGGGAGCAGCCACCATGGTGTACCTTACTCTGATACCCTGTTTGCATTTGGGGCAGCGTGCAGGATCGCTCCCCGGAGTGTTCTGTATACTTTATAAGCGTTTAATTCTTCTAAACCTTCGCATACCCATGAAACCCTCATTGGCTATACCGTGTGTGGTGCGTTTTTCTTTATTTTAATCAATAATTCTTCTTTGTTCTCTTTTTCCTCTTCAATGTCATAATCATCCTGTAATCCAAGCCAAAACTTTGCTGAATTACCGAAATATGAACTAAATCTTAGCGCTGTATCGGCAGTAATTCTCCGTTTGCCTTTAATTATCTGTGAAATTCGAGTCTGAGGAATATCCGTGTCTTTTGATAGTCTATATGCAGTTATCTCAAGAGGACGTAAAAACTCCTCAAGTAAAATCTCTCCTGGGTGAATGTTTGCTAATTTATCCATTTATAATCCTCCTTTTTAATGATAATCCATTATCTCAACATCGTGAGCATTATTGTCATTCCACCGAAATACAATTCTCCATTGATCATTTATCCTGATACTACAAAAATCAGAACCTTCTAACTTCTCTAATCTGTTGGATGGTGGTATTCTTAATTCTGTCCAGTTTTGAGAGTTGTTTATCATCCTTAATTTTCTCCGTCCTATCTGTTGTATCTCAATCGGCATCTTTTTGACACGTTCTCCATTCCAAATCTTTTCAGTATCCTTTGAACCAAATGAAACAATCATACTATCATTTTACATTACTAACGTCAAAGATGGTTATTTTGTTTCGAATTATCAAATCAATGTCGAAGTGTTCGCTATTTGCTGTGCTGCTCTTTCCATGTGTTTGGGCGGAACGGGCTTGAAGGCTCTTGCCTCAAATTTGATTTGTCGGCTGACTTGCAGTGTTTGCGGCATGTGCCTGAGAGCGAAGGGACGGCGTGCGTTTGGAAACTCAATTTAATTCGAAACTATAATTATAATCAATCAGTTTTTTTCTCTGCAATATTATCAATCCAGGCTTTTTCTTTATGACTGATTTCAATTATCTCATTGGTCGATGTGTTTTTAAATCTTTCCGTAACCGTTTCTAATATTTGCAATTCATTTTCAGTAAACAATTCCTTATCAAAAGTCTTGTTTGGATTTGGCTTGAATTGCTCACCCGTACCCCCATCGCCAAAATTGGTGTAATAAATACTTCCTGGCATTCATAGATAGTACCTTCAAATAATTCTTCCTTAATCCCGGAAATTTGAAAAAATGCGTTTTCTTTAATATAAAGTATTTTGCCATCAACCGGTTCGGTATTTACAGGAGAATTACTCCTGCATTTTATACAAAAGAGATAATGATTTAAGTATTGCTAAAAAAACTACTAAATTTGTGGGTCAAATAAGAAAAAATGGAATTAACAAACCTGACCGCAATCACTCCCGTTGATGGAAGATACCGAAACAAGACCTCCGGCCTGGCAGATTATTTTTCCGAATATGGCTTAATCAGATACAGGATAAAAGTCGAGTTGGAATACTTTATCGCACTTTCGGAAATGGACCTTAAAGGACTTGGTAAATTACCACATCAGAAACATGAACAGATCCGGGAGATCCTTGAGAACTTTGATGTTTCCGAAGCGTCGAGGGTTAAGGAGATCGAAAGAATAACCAATCATGATGTTAAAGCAGTTGAATATTACCTTAAGGAGGAATTCGATAAGCTGGACCTTGGAAAACAGAAGGAGTTTATACATTTTGCCCTGACCTCGCAGGATGTCAATAACACCGCCACTCCACTCTCCCTTAAAGAAGCAATGGTGTTTGTGATAATCCCTTTTATTGAAGATCTGATCCTTAAAATGAGGAAAAGGGCAGAGGAGTGGAAAGATATTCCGATGTTAGGAAGAACTCATGGACAACCTGCTTCCCCAACACGCCTGGGAAAAGAGCTAATGGTTTTTGTGGAACGGCTTGAAAAACAGTTCCACAGCTTGCGGAATCTCCCCTATCCTGCCAAATTTGGCGGGGCTACCGGGAATTTCAATGCTCATGTGGTTGCATATCCGGAGACAGACTGGACAGAATTTGCAAATCATTTTGTTGAAGGTACTCTTGGTCTTGAAAGGTCCAGGACTACCACCCAAATCGAACATTATGACGGGCTGGCCGCGATTTTTGATAATATGTCTCGGATAAATACTATTCTTCTTGATTTTTCCAGAGATATCTGGTCATATATTTCTTTTGACTATTTTAAGCAGAAAATAAAAAAAGGTGAGACGGGAAGTTCAACCATGCCCCACAAGGTCAATCCCATAGACTTTGAAAATGCCGAGGGCAATCTTGGCGTTGCCAATGCTGTTTTCAGACATCTTTCTGAAAAATTGCCCGTTTCCCGCCTGCAGCGTGATCTTACCGACTCAACTGTACTGAGAAACATCGGGGTACCTCTCGCACATACCTTAATTGCTGTACAATCTCTGATAAAAGGAATGGATAAACTGATAGTAAATGAAGAAAAAATTGATTCGGATCTTGAAGCAAACTGGGCAGTTGTGGGAGAAGGCATCCAGACAGTACTGCGCCGTGAAGGATTTGCAAATCCTTATGAAAAATTAAAGGAGCTGACACGCACCCATCAGAAAATAACCAAAGAATCGATTGGTGAATTTATTGATAATCTGAATGTTGATGAAGATGTAAAGGCAGAGCTGAGAAATATAACACCAAAAAATTACACCGGAAAATAGTAAATCTGATACTTTTTCGTTTAGTTTGAGTGATTATGCGTCAGGGTAATGAATAAGATATACCAAATTTTTAAATATGTTTTGCCCTATAAGTGGAAAGCCGCTGTAAGTATCACCTTTATGATCCTTACTGCGGTTTTTAGTGTTTCTACTCTTGCCCTGATCGTCCCGTTTTTAAATCTTCTCTTCGGAAAAACAGAATTAGTTACCGAAGCTGTGCCTTTCGAATTTTCCATTGAAGTTATTATTCATAACTTTAATTACCTGATGAGTGATATCATCATCCATGAGGGAAAAGTTTATGCCCTTTTCTTTGTCGGTCTTATGGTTATTACCACAACTCTCTTTAAAAATATTTTCCTCTATCTTTCAAAGTATTTTATGATTCCTATAAGGACGGGTGTAGTGAAGGATATAAGAAATGCCATCTATTCCAAGATTGTTGCGCTTCCACTAGCATATTTCTCAGAAGAAAGAAAAGGGGATATCATTACAAAAATGTCTCAGGATGTTCAGGAAATTGAAGTATCGGTAGTTCGTTCCGTCGAAATGTTGTCCAGAGATCCTATACTTATCATCGGTTATCTTTCTGCTTTGTTTTTCATAAGTGTAAAACTAACACTTTTTGTTATTATCCTGCTTCCTTTGAGCGGTCTTCTTATCGGAAGAATAGGCAAATCGCTCAGGCATACTTCCCTTAGGGGGCAGAAAAAACTCGGGATTATTATGTCGATTGTGGAAGAAACGCTTGCCGGGCTCAGGATCATTAAAGCTTTCAATGCCGACAATAAAATGAATTCCCGGTTTGTCAGTACGAATAATCTTTATACCAGATTGCTTATAAAGATCTTTCGCAGACAACAAATGGCCAGTCCCATGAGTGAATTCCTCGGTGTTTCTGTACTGGTTTTCGTTTTGTGGTATGGCGGAAAAATGGCACTGGAAGGGGATACCAATATGACTCCTTCAATGCTGATTGCTTATCTGGCCATGTTTTCTCAGATCATAACTCCCGCAAAGTCTGTTACAACAGCTTATTACAATATGCTGAAGGGACTGGCTTCCATAGAAAGGGTGGAAGGTCTGCTTGATGCCGATATTAAAATCAGGGAAAAAGAAAATCCTGTATCAAAATCGGAATTTGAGGACCGGATTGAGTACAGAAATGTGTCCTTTGCCTATTCAAAGGACCTGGTACTTAAGAATATCAACCTTCAGGTTGAAAAGGGTAAAACAATTGCCCTGGTAGGCCGGTCAGGATCCGGGAAATCTACCCTGGTCGATCTGCTTCCCAGGTTTATTGATGTTCTTGAGGGGGAAATACTTATCGACGGGATCGATATCAGGGATATGAGATTAAAGGATTTAAGGCAATTGATGGGCATCGTTTCTCAGCAATCCATACTTTTCAATGATACATTTTTTAATAATATTGCCTTCGGTCTCAATGCTGTGCCTGAACAAGAAGTTATTGCCGCAGCAAGAATAGCCAATGCTCACGAATTCATAATTGAAACCCCAAATGGATATCATACCAACATAGGAGAAGGCGGAGGAAAACTATCCGGAGGTCAGCGGCAAAGGATCAGCATTGCCAGGGCGGTACTGAAAAATCCTCCGATTCTTATACTTGATGAAGCAACTTCTGCTCTCGATACCGAGTCTGAACAATTAGTCCAGGATGCCATTACCCGATTAATGCAGAACAGAACCTCCATTGTTATTGCTCACCGGCTCAGTACTGTAAAACATGCCGACAGAATTGTGGTCCTTGATAATGGGAAGATCGTGGAAGAGGGAAGACATGATGAACTTGTGGACATAAGGAATGGTACCTATAAGAAACTTCATAAATTACAAATGTATTAAGAAGGGAAAAGTGAAATGAGGATCAGTGGTTTTTCGATGGGTAAAAATGCCCTGAAATTGTATTATCCTATGAAGCAGTCTGTTATGTCTATCCTTCCCATTGTGGACGAATTTGTTATTGCACTTGGCGATAGTGATGATGACGACAGAACCCGCGAAGAAATACTTTCCATAGGAAGTGATAAAATCCGGATAATAGATACAGTCTGGGATATTGAAAAATTTCCCAGGGGAATGGAACACGCCCACCAGACCGATATTGCAAAAGATCATTGTACTGGAGACTGGTTATTTTATCTTCAATCGGATGAAGTTGTTCATGAAAAGTATCTCCCGGTAATTAAAAATCGTTGTGAACAATTATATGCCGATAAAGAGGTAGAAGGATTATTATTTAAATACAGGCATTTCTGGGGCGATTATCAGCATTATCAGGATAGTCATTGCTGGTACAGGCATGAGATCAGGATAATCAGGAATGATCCGGATATACATTCCTGGGAATCAGCCCAATCCTTCCGTCGCATACCTGATTTTGACAGAATAAATTATCGCCGTCAGGAAAATACCTATAAGCTGAAAGTGGCTGCAGTAGATGCCTGGATTTACCATTACGGATGGGTAAGGCCTCCGCGTCTGATGCAGAATAAAATTAAGGAATTCAGTGCAAATCATCAGGGCCGGGCCAAAATTGCGAGACAGGAAAGGCTCAGGTTGTATGATAAGATCTTTGATTATGGAAATTTATCCCATGTTCCCGAATTTATGGACACTCATCCTGAGGTCATGAAAGAATGGATCAATGATTTCGACTGGAAAGAGCAGCTAAGATACTCCGGTCCGGAAAGAAGCCTTAATCCTATCAAAAACAAACACGATAAAAGAAAATACCGGCTAATTTCATGGATTGAGAAACATTTGCTTTTTGGTACCCGGCTGGGTGAATTTAAAAATTATATATTGCTTAAAAAATATGGGGGAGCCGGTTGATAGCATTAATTAATCATTATTAAATTCCCCATCCCTGCGATATTCCGTATGCATCAAAGCTTCCAGATACAGTGATAGCTTCTTCATTAGTGTCACTGAACTGGGCATTAACACTTCCTTTAACCCGATTTTTGCTTAGTTTTTCCAGAGTTACAGACCCAGCCTTTAAGAAATAAGTTGTGGAGCTTTCCTCCGAGTAGAATGACATACTTAGAAAGACATCATCCTCTCCCGGGTCTTCAATAAAATTATAAGTTCTTTCCGAAAAGCCATCTGATTGATTCTTGGTCATTGAAATAACCAGGGCGTTCCCACTGGTATTGGTATTGTCGTCGTTACTTAGAGTTATTGTCAGACTTGTACCGGAGCTTCCCGGATCTGCAGAGTTTACCACCACCTGAACAAAACTTGCACTACCTGTCATGTTCATAGATTCAGCACCACTGACAGTTATTTCATAACTGGCATCAGAGCCTGTAAATAATCCATCATCATCCTTGGAACATGAGGATAAAAGCAAGATAAATAAAAAAAGACCCGAAAATCTGTAAATAAGAGCTTTTGTTTTCATGATATTGATATTTAATTTAATAGCATTGAATGAGGATTGAGTTATTTTGATGTTTAAAATAGAAACAAGCAGAGTCTGAAAAGGTTGAAAAAAAGAATGTTAATTTGTTGATTGGTTTTGTGGGATTATTTCATGATCCCATTGGGGGAGATCCTGCAAGCCCATAAGCCCGAAATACTTCGCCTTTGGTCACCGGAATTTTAATGAAGGTGACTATCGCTTCAGGTTTTTCGGACTTTTTTGTTACCAGTACTTACGAAAATGGGATTTTCGACATACTGGTAACAAAAAAGCCCGATTTTGCCTGTGGCAAAATTGGGCTTAAAGGGTTGCGGAGGAAGAGGGATTCGAACCCCCGGTACCTTGCGGTACAACGGTTTTCAAGACCGCCGCATTCGACCACTCTGCCATTCCTCCGGGCGCAA
>CAYRTD010000086.1:0-17552 GCA_964426915.1 uncultured Bacteroidaceae bacterium
CCGAGTGATAACGAGCTCACGAATACCGCTTAAAATTAACCCTGAATGAGTAAATTGGACATTATGGACAGACACTAATTAAATATTACTATTCCTGGCGGAATAAATTTAAATCCCGGATTGTCTAATAAATTTGGATTAAACATAATTTTTTTCACACTTCAGATTATCTTTATCTGATTTTTTAAATTTATAATTTTTATTTTCTCATGAGAAAAGTCGACAGAAGGATTATAATTGTAATATCGCTCATTTTTATCATTGGCCTGGCTTATGGGATTATGAGATATCTGATAGCACTGAAAGAAGATCAACCTATGCGCCCACCGGAAGATGCACGAAGATTTGTACAGGTAGACACTGTGAATTACCAGACGATCATGACTCCTGTTTCGGCTCCGGGAAGACTTAGTTCTCTGGCTGAAGTTGAGTTAATAGCCGAGGCATCAGGTAAAATCGAAACAGAAAATGTTGAACTTAAAAAGGGGGCAACATTCAGAGAGGGGGAAGTCCTTTTTACTGTTTATCCTGATGAAGCAAAACTGGCATTACGTGCACGTAAGAGTCAGTTTTTAAATATGCTGGCAAATCTTTTACCGGACATTGCGGTAGATTTTCCTGAAAAAGAGCAGACATTCAGGGATTTCTTTTCTTCTGTTGAAATTGATAAAAAGCTACCGGAATTCCCGGAAATATCCAGTGAAAAGCTTAAAATTTTCCTTGCGTCGAGGAATATTCTACCGGAATATCTAAATATACAAAAAGATGAACTACAGCTTAGCAGGCACACCCTGAGAGCTCCTTTCAACGGGACTTACCGGGAAGTATACCTCGAAGCCGGGGCCTATATCAATATGGGGGGCAGAATTGCCAGGGCTATACGAACAGATAAAATGGAGCTGGAGGTTCCACTTGAAAGGATTGACGCCGACTGGGTGAAACCGGGGGATAAAGCGCGCGTGATTTCCGACAGGGGAGACTATGAATGGGAAGGCTACGTGATCAGGAAAAATCAGTTTGTCGACCCGAACACACAATCTCAGGGTATATTTATTCAACTAAAAAATAATAGCAAAATGCCCTTGCTGGCAGGTGAATTTCTTCATGCGGAGTTCCCGGGACACCCTGTTTCCGGTGTAATGGAAATGCCACGGAATGCTGTGGTGAATTCAAATGAGGTATTTGTAGTTGTTGACGGGCGACTAGAAAAGCGGAATATTAATGTTGTAAAGGTGAACGAACGGACCTTACTGTTTAATGGTCTGAAGGAGGGTGAAGTTCTGGTTATGCAACCCATGGTAAATATGCTGGAAGGCACACTGGTAAAAACAGGGAAGGAAACAAGGGGTAGTGATTCAGGAATAGGTGTTGAAAATTCAAAGAGACAGAGAAAATGAAAAAACTGATTGAGCTATTTGTAAAATTTCCCGTTTACGCTAACCTGATTATTGCCTTTGTCGTTCTTGCCGGAGGTGCGGCATTTTTCTCCATGCATAAATCTTTTTTTCCCGAAACTGAAAGCCGGTATATACGCGTTTCTGTTTTCTACCCCGGAGCTTCTCCGGTAGAAATGGAAGAAGGCATAACAGCCAGGATAGAGGAATCTATCCGGGGGCTGGTAGGAATAAAAGAGATCACCTCCACTTCTGTGGAAAACCGTTCGAGTGTGCTGGTTGAAACCACGGGAGAATATAATATCAATGAAGTACTGATGGAGGTAAAAAACGCTGTGGATGGAATTTCATCCTTTCCTACTGCTGCAGAAAGACCCATTGTTTCCAAAGTTCGCTCAAGAGCTCCGGCTATGTTCATTGATCTGATTCCTGATGATGAAAATGAAATGGATCTGATGACCTTGAAGGAATATGCCCAGCGTATTGAAGAAGACTTTTATAATTCCGGCGTCATCAGTCAGATCGACCTATCGGGTTTCCCTCCTCCGGAGATCTCCGTTGAGGTGAATGAAGAACAGCTCTTACGTTATAATCTTAATTTTGAAGATATTGCATTTGCCATAAGACAAAATAATCAGGATGTTTCCGGCGGGGAGATAAAATCTGAAGAAGAAGAATTACTTATCCGTCTCCGGTCAAGAAGTACGGATCCTGATAAAATAGCCAATATCATTCTTATGGGTAATGAAGACGGAAGTTATCTTCGCATAAGAGATGTGGCCGAAGTAAAGAAGAAATTTGCCGATGCAGTAAATAAATCCTGGGTTAATGGCAAAAGATCCGTTTCCATACGAGTGGAAAAACTTCCTGAAGAAGATCTTGAGGAAATCACAGAATTTGCCCGGAAATATATTGAAGATTTTAACAACAGGGATATGGGGGTAAAGCTGGATGTATCGAGGGCATACCTGGACATCCTGCAAAGCCGGCTGAATCTTCTGACCAAAAACGGGTTAGTGGGACTCACCCTGGTGATTATTGCTCTTTCCCTTTTCCTGAGCGTCAGGCTCTCCCTGTGGGTATCATGGGGTATTCCCTTTAGTTTTCTGGCTATGTTCATGGCGGCCTACTTAATGGGAATAACCATAAACATGATGTCTCTCTTCGGAATGATCCTGGTAATAGGTATCCTCGTTGATGACGGAATCGTTATTGCAGAAAATATTTACCTCCATTTTGAAAGAGGAAAGAGTCCCATGAAGGCAGCAGTAGACGGGGCTATTGAAGTATATCCCGCGGTTATCACTTCCATCCTTACAACGATTGTGGCATTTATGCCCCTTGTGTTCCTTAGCGGGACAAGAATGGAAATGATGTTGCACATGGCTGTGGTGGTGATTTTCAGTCTGTTTTTCTCCCTTTTCGAAGCCTTTTTTGTTCTACCTGCCCACCTTGCCAATGAGAGGGTGCTGAGCAGAAAAAGCCTTGAGAATAAAACGAAAGGAGTGAAAAAATACTTCGAAAATTTCCTTTTATGGCTTCGCGATAATATTTATCATTTTTTATTATTGTGGCTCATACGATGGCGGCATGTAGTTATTGGTATCCCGGCTGCACTTATTTTGGTAACACTCGGACTTTACCTTGGCGGACATATCAAGAACACTTTTTTTCCTTCGGTAGACTTCAACCGTTTTGAAATCAATATTGCTTTTACACCCGGCGATGGTGAAGCACAAACTCTGGAATACCTGAGGCGCTTTGAAGAAGCAATATGGAAAGTGAATGAAGAAATGACTGAAGAGCTTGACCTTGATGAAAATCTTATAGACAGGGTTAATACAAATCTGGGAGTAGCAAGAACAATACAGGAAACAGGATCCCATGCGGGAAGTATAAGGGTGTACCCCATCGACCTGGAAGGGATTTCTGTAACGGGATTCGAAATTTCCAGTCGCGTGCGAAAAGAAATCGGTCCGGTTCCGGAAGCACAAAAGTATACTGTTGGGGGAAGGAACCGTTGGGGATCACCCGTATCAGTCGGTCTGATGTCTAAAAATCTTGATGAACTTGAAGCAGCAAAAAATTTCATGATGAACAGGCTTACCGAACTTCCTGCTCTCAAGGATATAACCGAAAATATCGCCCTGGGAAAACAGGAAGTCAGACTGGAACTAAAGCCGAAAGCCTATTTTCTGGGCCTGGATGAAAATATTATTGCCAGGCAAGTTCGTTCTGCATTTTACGGACTTCAGGCACAAAGACTTCAGGCTGGCCGCGACGAATTAAGGGTGTGGGTAAGATATCCGAAAAGCAACCGGCTCACCCTTGGACAAATGGAGAAAATGAAGATCAAAACTCAAGCAGGAGAATATCCTCTTTCTGAATTGGCTGATTACGGACTTGAAAGAGGCCCTGTTGCTATAAACCGTTTTAACGGGGCAAGGGAGATAAGGGTAGAGGCAGAAACCGTTGACCCTTTTGCACCAGTACCTGAAATCATTGAGCAAATTGAAAAAGAAATTATGCCGGAACTTAGCTCACTATTCCCGGGAGTGCGGTATATCTACCAGGGGCAGCAGCGATTCAGTAACGAAGCCCTGGGTAAAGTCTATCAATACTACACCGTCGCATTTCTGGTCATTATTTTCATAATGATCATCCATTTTAAAAGTGCCTCACAGACATTAATAATTATTGTTATGATACCCCTTTCCATGTTGGGAGTTTTTTGGGGACATGGTATACATGGCAAACCTGTTTCTCTCATGAGCCTCTGGGGAATGGTAGCCCTAACCGGAGTGATCATTAATGATGCTATCGTTTTTCTGGCAAAATATGACGGCTTGCTGCTGGAAGGTAGAAAAGTCGCCGATGCGGTTCTTGAAGCAGGAAAACTAAGATTACGCCCGATCATTCTTACCTCGCTAACAACAACCATTGGTCTTTTCCCGATTATCCTGGAAAAAAGTGTCCAGGCTCAGTTCCTTATTCCCATGGCAATCAGCCTGGCCTACGGAATAGCAATAGGGACAGTGTTTATCCTGATATTTTTCCCTGTGCTTATCATGCTGCTGAATGATTTCAGGGTATACTGGAAACACCTGTGGACAGGAACAAGACCCGAAAGAGAAGATGTGGAGATAGCGATCGTAAAACGTAGGAGATCGGATAAATATGAAAAAAATAAAGCTGAAACTGCAGAGGAATAAATGCTGTTTCGGGAATTTCACTATATGTATTTTGCAGATGCCAATAAAAAATCATTCACATGTACAATAAATGCCTGATCCTTATTTTTATTTTAGTCAGTAGTATTACAGGAAATGCCCAGCACCAGACCCTGGATCTTAGCACTGCAATAAACCGTGCACTGGAAAAAAATTATAATCTGATCATTTCGGAAAAAGAACTGGATATTGCATCTTTAAATAACACCTGGGGAACAGCAGGAAGATATCCTACGATAAATTTCACTGCCGGTAACTCCAATTCTCTGGATAATGACCTTAATTCTTCGGTGAGGATTACAGCCGGCATTGGTCTTGACTGGGTTTTGTTTGACGGATTTCGCGTAAGCCTTACCAAAGATCAGCTTGGTCTGAGAGAAGAATTATCAGGAGGAAGCCTTGCTGTTAATGTAGAGAATACCGTTGAAGATATCATCATTGCTTATAATAATGTTTTGCTTCAGAAGGAAACACTTAAAGTATTTAAAGATCTGATGGATCTTTCTTTCGACCGGTACAATTATGAAATGAAAAGGCGGGATCTTGGGGGGTCCGTTACTTTTGATGTATTGCAGGCAAAAAATAATTATTTAGCCGACAAGGCAAGATACCTGAGACAGGAAATAGAGGTCAGAAATGCTCTCAGGACCTTAAATTTCCTGATGGGCGAGGACCCGGGTGAAGTATGGTTACTTGACGCTGTGCTGGAAGCAGATACAAGTGAGTATATCCTTTCCGACCTTCAGCAGAAAATGCTGGAGAATAATCTCGTACTCAGAAATCAGTATGTGAATATTCAGCTTCGTAAAACAGATACGGACCTACGGAAAAGTGAGTTTTATCCCAGCCTTCAGTTTTCTGCCGGCATTCAGAATACCTATAACAGAAATGCTCTCTCAGGGAATGATCCGGTGAGCACAAATACTATAGGACCATACGCAAATTTTAATCTAAGCTATCTTCTCTACAATGGCGGAAACAGAAAACGATCCGTTGAAATTGCACGCATTAACGAAGAAATTTCAGGAATTGAACTTGAACAAATGGAACATAGTTTGAATAATGAACTTTTAAGCATTTACGATAACTATGTTATCCGCACGGAGTTATTGAAAATTGCAGAAGAGGGTATAGAAGCGGCCCGCCTGAATCTCCAGATAGCGGAGGAGAAATTCAAATCAGGTGCAATTAATTCATTTAACTACAGGGATATACAACTCATCTACCTGAATGCCGCCCTGGAAAAGCTTAACGCATCCTTTAGCCTCATTGTTTCACACGCAGCACTCACACGAATCACCGGAGGATTTGTAAATGCGATGACAGAAGAGCTTAATCCCTGATAGCTTATCCTTTCACCACATTCCGGATATAGCTTCAGCGGCACGCGGAACCGGGGCAAAATTAAAAGCACAGTGTGCAGCCTTCATACATGCTATCAAATTCTCCAGAATATCGTCCATTCCCGATAAAGCAATAAAAATATCTCTGGCAGGAGTATCAAAAAAATATAAAATAGTCGCTACAATCAGGGAATGTTCCCGTGGAGAAAAAACCCTCACAGGTATAAAGAAAGTTAAACTTACCGATTTTAAATTAGACCCTCCGGTAAAAACTTTAGGACTTATTAAGGTGAATAATGAACTAAATATTAATTTTGAATTTAAATTACCTGATCAAAAAGTTACTGCAAATTGAAATTCAGTACAAAAACGCGTTATGGTATCAGGGCAATGCTCGAAATCGCCCGGCATACCAAATCAGGCGGAATCTTTCAAAAAGATATCGCAATAAATCAAAACATTTCAAATAAATATCTTGATCATATCATCCATGCCCTTAAAGCATCAGAATTAATTGTTAATGTTAAAGGAAAAAAAAGCGGATACATACTAACCCGCGAACCTTCAGAAATCAGTATTTATGATATCCATAATGCATTTGAACCGGGAATATGTGTTATAGATTGCCTTAGCAAATCAATAAAATGTGACCGTGAGGAAGAATGCACTGCAAAAGGCTTCTGGGGAGGACTGAATAAAAAGATTGTTGATTATTTTAATTCAGTTAACCTTGAAGATCTGATTCACAATGAAGCAATATTAGATGATGTAAAGTAAGAAAATGCCTGGCAGCCTAAGGCTAAAATCTCTAACTATGAAATCCAGGCTCTCCTCCGGTTAAGCTTTTCCCCGAGGATCTTGTTTACCAGGTTAACATTCTCCACGATCTGAAAATCGAACATCCCAACACAAATAAAATCTGATCCCGACTCAAAAGCATACCTGAAACCATCTTCGGGCATAATTGCACCACCAGCAAGCACTTTGAACCCAAAGAGCGGAACATTGATATTCTCAAATACCTCAACCGTCTGTTCCGGGTAGATGTCAAAAATATTATCGTGAAACTGATTATGATCAAGACTTCTTTTACGGTCAACTTCAAATTCTTTTCTAAACTCTCTTGGATGGGCAGACCAGTAATGATCATGATGAACCGTTTTGAAATAATAATCTGGTGTTAAACCGGCTTTTTCGCATTCCAGCACAACCTGGATGGAATGAGCGCCAATCCCGGCAAGCATGCCCTGGCTCCTGGTGAACTCCAGTGCCTTTTGCATGTGGTCCAATTGCTTATTTTTAACCAGCCCGTCTGCACAACCTCCCTGTACATACATAGAGGTTGTACCGTGATCACGGGCCTGCTTAAACTGCAAGAGCGGATCATCCTCCCCCGGTTTAACATGTACCTGGGCAATGGTTTTCATTTTACTGCCGGTAACCTTAAAATACTTGTTCAGGAAGGGAAAGTTGTTTATTACAACATTTGTGGTATTAATACCGGCTTGTTCGGCTAAACTATAGGTCTCATAGATCTTTTTCTCAGTATTGTAATGCCTGAAGAGAGATCCTACATAATGAAGGTCTCTTGAATGTGCATATCCACTTATGAGATTACAGCCCAAAACCAGTCTGCTGATTTCCATATCCCCGAGCTTTCCTTTTGGCATCACTCCCTGAAGATCACTCAGATCATAGCTCTGAAGAGCAATCGTCGCTCCGGTATTTCCGTCAAGTGCGGAGGCTTCCGCTTTGGAGGCTGCAGCATAAATCACCCCACCGGCAAAAGGAAGTGTGGCAAGACTTTTAAGAACTTCCCTCCTTTTATTCGTGAATTCTTCTTTTCCTGCCCGTACATTTTCATCTTTTCTTTTCTCTTCTTTTCTTCTGCGGAAAAAATATAAAATACTGTATTCCATTACTGGAAAAGCAATGATCACAGCCAGCGCTGCTGCTTCTATAATATTACGGTTAATGATCCAGGCATTTTCTTCCACGCTGCGAAAAAGGGTATTCCCAAACGGAGGGTAGGCGAAATAATAAAGCATTAATAAAAAGATCCCCGCCCCCGCAGAAATTCTTATGAAAACTCCAAGCAGCAATCCCAATCCTATCAAAATGAGTCCCCATATATTAAGAAAATCAACCACCTTCATCAGGCTGTCATCAGTAGCCATGCTATGAAAGAAAGGTGAAAGGAAGCCATAAGAACCTTTAAGGTAGCCCTCTGCAGTCCATTCCGGCATAAAAAGCTTTATCACACCTTCATATAAAAAGTGCCAGCCAATAAAAACCCTAAGTAGAAGAGGAAAAAATTTCTGTAATGTTCTCATAGGTCTGATTAGTTATTTGCCTTAAAATTAAAAACTTTTAAGCGCTGTCTTTCGGATAGTTATAGTTTAAAATCTTTTTAAATAAGAGGGGTAACCAGCCATCTCACCTCCTCAAACTAGCCTTTGTAAATCTAACCTCATCAATCTCAACATCAAAATGTATATCCTCGATAATAAACTCTGTGCCATCACCGGTCTTGAGCATATCCTTAAATACTATTTTAAACGGGAACCACCTTCCTTCGATTTTCCTTATATCAGACAAAACTGTCTTTTTCAATAACGTTCCACTCTTGGCATATAACTCTTCCTTCAGGGGTAACAGCCTCTCTTTATCTACCCATTGTATTCTTTTCTGATAGGCTGTTTCCTCATCAGTTGCATTAAGTTCCAACACCCAGCACTTTTTACCCTCAATGACATCTTCACCTGTCACCTGGGCATCATAGTTGTCAATCAGATGATTATCCTCCATCATATCCTCATACGACATATCAGATCCCATTACGGATTGGCGTAACATATGGCCGGCGATTTGAATAGTCCGGTCGGTAGATGGTGAATAAATCCATAGCGCATCTTCAAGTTTGAGCATTTTTGTCCCTGCTTCCCTGGGCGGATGGGTATATTCTGTAAAGGCTTTTTTGTCTCCTTCACTCCAGGTCTTTGATTCTACCGTACGATCTCCCCTGCGTCCGTGAATAACCATTTTTGAGCTAAACACCCTGCTATCCGAAGCCATGTTTTCATCAATCTTCCGCAGCAATTCTTCACCTCCGGGATACTGTGCTGCCAGAGTTCCGGGTAAAAAAAGTAAAAATAAAAATATCAGGTTCTTCATTTTTTTATAGTATTAAATGTCATTATAAAAATTAATTTACCGTATAAAGCTGGCGGGTGGATTTTTCATTTGCTTTTCCCCTTATTCCAGTTCCTTAAATAATTGTGCCGTATTTCTTTTAAAAATACCTATCCCTGAAAGCATAGTGCCTAAAACTATGGAAAAGACTCCCGGAATGAATCCGATAAAATAGGCCGGAGGAGTTACTCTGGCCCTAAAGGTTGTAGGCATCATTATTGCCGATTCGTCCATTACATCCCCAAAATTGAGTCCGTATTTTTCAAGGGTGTAAGCAACTGCCAGGCCAACGGCAGTACCGGCAACAGAGCCTGCAATACCGATCACGACAGATTCATTAATCATCGATCTGTATACATGATTTTTACTTTCCCCTATTGCCAGCCGGACACCTATTTCTCCATATCTTCTCAATCCGGATATCAGGCCGGTATTCCAGAGAACAATCGATAATACAAGTATGAAAACAAAAATAATTGTGCTAGTCATTAATTCCGACATATCTATAAGGGTAGCAAGGTTACTCTGATCTCTCATGCTCAGCATCAGCGGCGAGAATTCATCCTCTGACAAAGAAAAGCTTTCATTGAAATTTTCACTTATATTTTCCGCTTTGTCTTTAATAAAAAAGCCACTTTCAAAAAACCCAAGTATTTCACCGCTGGCATTGTACATATTTAGCGCCGATTTAATATCTTCATTATCGACAATAATAGTACCCTTATCCAACATCCGTGTCCCAAAGGAAACGGTTCCGCTTACTTCGAAATTATAGAAGGCCATACTTCCAAACATAGTAGAGGAGATAAGCGTTACCTGATCTCCGGGAGTTATCCCGAGCTTTTGGGAAAAGTCTTCACTCATGAGGATCTCACCCTGATGATCAGGGAATTTTCCTCTTATTATTGCCCCGGCAAGATTTAAGCGTTCAATTTCCCCCTGATCCTCCCCAAGAATGTTCATAGCAATTCCCATGGCAGGACCCTGGGCAGAGGTTTCACCACTATCATCCGGGACATCGATCAATCCACTGAACCTGGTTCTCTCAACCCAGTTTACATCGGGGTATTCTTCTTCAAGGGTTACCATGAGTTCAGAGACATTATCGAGTGAAAGGTCGATTGGCAGTTGTCCGGCATTTTCAGAATACGCACGACTGACAACTTTAACATGTCCCGTTTCAAATTTAGCATTGAACTCAATACTGTCCCTTAAAACTCCGGTCACCCAGGCATGCATGAAAACTGTTAACATCACTCCCAGACCAACAACTATTATTGGCAATAAACTTCTGTGTTTATCCCTTATGAGTCCTTTGATTAAAAAGCGTATCATTGTATTTTACCTTTTATTGCCTCTGTCGGATTTATTCCGGAGATCTTCCGTGCCGGAAGGAAACTGACAAAAGTGGTTGTTATCATAACTATAAATATTGTCACCAAAACCAGCTGAATGGTATAGAGTGGGTAGAGAGTTTCGGCCATATTTATCCCGAAATCCTGCCCCTCCATTCCAAAACTGATCCCCTGGTTGGATTGCTGTATAAAGAGTGGGATGCCGTAAACAGCCCCAATCAGTATTGCCAGTACTGAATGCATAGTACCCTCTACAGTAAAAAGGGAGATTACCTGCTTTTTGGTCATTCCCAGGGCAATATAGGTACCTATTTCTTTTTGCCGTCTGAAAATTGAAAGAACCTGGGTATCGAAAATTGCAAGCATTGCAAGCAGAAGTAAAATCAAATAGAATACAGAGCTCCCTGCCGATTTGGATTTAATGATTTTATCGATATCCTGTAACAGGTAATCATGATCTTTAAATTCCCATCCCCCGAAAAGAGGTGGTTCATCCGCTGAAACATCTTTTACAAGCAGGGTGGCTTCATTTGGCAAAAGCATCATTTCTCTCAGTTTTTCAATGGGGATCCAGATTTGTCCGATATCAATTCCTGGAACATTGCTTTGGAAAATCCCTGTTATCTCCACTTCATCAGCATCAAAAGTACCGTTTGAATCACGCCATCGTAACATCATCCTGCTTCCAGGGAGCAGATTATTATTTTCGGCAAAACCGGATCCGATAATGGCGGGAATGACCGAAACAGAAGTATCCATTTTCTCTGTTGGGATCGCAAGGATGGATTGGTCGACCTTAATTCCCTTTATAAGAACATTTTGCATTCTGCCTTCCGGATAGATTGTGCCACGGGTGATAAGTACAGGCAGGAGTTTATTTTCTTTAACAAGTTTTTGCTGTTGAAGGCTGAGGGAAGAATGACTTTCAGTTAGAGTAAAAGGATCGGCGGGATCGTAATTCTCCTGCCAGTATTGACCTCCTCCGGTTTCCCATGCAATTGAATCTGCCCTTGCCTGACGGTCCCAGCCATCGAGCATACCCTTAAACCAGATGATCAAAACAAAAGAGAAGGATAGCACAATTGCATTCAGCCAGGTCCGAAGTCCTGCACCCATCAGGTTTTTAAATGCCAGTTTTAATGAAAGCATGATTTTTTCCTCCTCTTAATTTTGAATAATCTCATCCTTATCTACTTTACCATCCCTGAGATGAATGATTCTCCTGAGGTATTTAATAACCTTCTCATCGTGAGTGGCAAAAAGAAATGTAGTCCTCAATTCTTTATTCAGCTCAACCATTGTTTGAAGAATATTATGTGAATTTTCAGCATCAAGGTTGGCAGTTGGTTCATCGGCGAGAACCAGTGCAGGTCGCTTTACCATGGATCTTGCAATGGCAACTCTCTGGCACTCTCCACCGGAAAGCATGGCCGGTTTGGATTTGATTTTCGATGTCAATCCAACCCATTCGAGAGCTTCATTCACCATCCTGTTTCTTTCCTTAGAATTTATTTTTAACAGAAGCAGGGGGAATTCAACATTCTCATAAACCGTATAAACCGGCAGGAGGTTAAATGATTGAAAAATGAACCCTAACTTTTCCTTGCGAAGATGGGCTGACTCCCGGGCATTTAATGCAGAGATCTTTTCTCCGAGAATGACAGCCTCTCCCTCGGAAGGATTGTCAAGAGATCCAATGATATTCAACAAGGTAGTTTTACCCGATCCGCTGGGTCCTACCAAACCTGCAAAATCGCCTTCTTTTATATGCAGGTTAATGTTGCTTAATGCAGTAAACTTTCCCTTACCCATAGGGTAATGTTTATAGAGCTTCTGCAGATTTATTAAATGATTTGCTTCCATTAAATTAAAAATTATAATAATTTGTTATTTGAATACATTAGTGATTGAGTGATATCATTAGCTGAAAGCCTTTTCCGGAAAAAAGATTGCCGGCTTCCATGTTTTGGTATAGGTCAAATGCTTCCGGATTCCAATAGGCCAAAAGATACAATGTCAGATTATCATATTGACGGCTCCAGTTAAAAATGCGGTAAAAATTCTGCGATTCCGGGTTAAAATAAAAAATCGCAGAGACCCGGTCCATAAGTCCAATGGGATAGTTTAAAGAAAGAGCCGTATAATTAACATTTTGTGTGTTTTTCAGGAATTCTTCTGAACCTGTATGAAGAAGATGCTCCAGGGTTGTGTTCAGGCCGTTTCCTATTCCAAAAGTATAATCTATTCCCAGGCTTAATTGATTGGTGAATCTTTGTCCGGGAATTATTCTTTCCCTGTTCCTTTTAAAAGAGTTCTCCAGCCAGATTCCAACTCCAACATCCCACTTTCCGTCTATGGCAAAACGGTCCTGCTTAAAAGGATCATAATAGATAGTTCTACCGTTCTGAGGTAATATCATCATTCCGGCATCCATGGTCCGGTGATGGTAGCTCAGAGCCATCTCACCCGGACCCAGGGGGAACTGAAATCTACCACCGTATTCCGGTGTTTCAGGATCAGAAGGAAATACATCCCAGCCCCTTCTCTCTCCATTCCCATAAAGGATCCAGAACCAGATGTTTGCATTATTAAGAAAATAATATCTTGTTAACACTCCATATACTCCGTCTGTGAGTTGGAGAGGGTCACGCGGATCGATCTGATCAAACCACATAAGCGGCCTGAGCAATGAGGCAGAACCAAAATTTAACTTTTGAAGGCCGGTACGTAAAATAAATCTGTCGGAACTCAATCGGATCCATAATCGGTAAGGTTTAATTTTCCCATCAAAAGAAAATTCATTCTCATTATAGGTCTCATATCCAAAAATATTCGCAGAGGCACGGGCATCAAGTTTCCAGCTATCATTCAATGGGTAACCCAAGGATAATTCAGGAATATACCTCAGGCCGGACTGATTGGTAAATCCATCGTTAAAGTTCATATTGGTCCAGCCAATAATCATACCACTCAGGTCGGGAGAAAATTTCTTATCCTGTGCATTCAGATAATTGGCATTTACCAGAATTATCAAACATACTATATAGAGTCTGTTTTTCATTTTATATCTTCCGGGGCATAATCCCATAAAAAAGAAATTGAATCAGTTCGGATATCATCTCCCCGGTATCCGGATAGATGTTTTTAAGTTTGGGATCATAAATAAGTTCCTGCATTTTATTGATAAAATACATCAGGAATTCTATTTTAAGATCTTTTCGAATAAATCCATTCCATTGCGCTTCCCGGAAATTATTCTCCAGCATTTGCATGGAATTTCGTCTCATTTCCTCAATTAATTTGATAATCGTGGGAAAATCATTGCTATTTATATCGTTCAGAAATTCATAACTCAGATCTCCTGTATTTTTGATTTTAAAATGTATGAGCTGCTTTACTTTAAATTCAAAGTTTTCATCTGAATTCATTATTTCCTCATATTCAGCAAATGAATTATCCAGTATTTCCTTCAGAATGTACCATGCAAGCTGTTCCTTATTCTTGAAGTATTTGTAGAATGTCACCCGGCTCGTTCCTGCTTTTTCGCAGATTTCCTCAACGCTGACTTTCTTAATTCCATATTTCCAGAATAAATCCTTACCCTGAATAATAAGATCTTTATATTTTTCATTCAGATTATCCATATTCATAAATTAGAATTAAACATTTACATTCACCGGTCAAATATACACTTTATGTAAATATGAATCCCTTTTGTAAACCACATTTTACGAAAAAGTTGTTTACAGGATTATGTAAAAATGATTCAGATAAAGATTTATCTAACTGTTTTTCTGCGTGTTGAAGGTTTACAAAGGTGAGAGTCCCATTCTCATGAGGCTATCAAAAAAGTTTTTTTAGACACCCTCAAGAAGGAAGAATGCTTTCAGATTGTAAGTTCTTTTAAAATGATTATTACCTTTTTGTTCCCAGCAAATGAGTTTGCGATAAACAAAAAATAACCTAAGAATTGGCTCCTTTAAATAAAGAGTTACATGTAAACATCCTCAGAAGATAGGGACTCAAATCGTAGAAAATCTAAATGGACAGACACTAAGTAGTGTCCGTCAATAAAGTCGTGTGTTTGATTCAGAAAGTTCGATATCAAGGCTTGTGATGCCCCAAAAAGCGGAGTTTACTCGTGTAAATGAGCATTTTTCCGGCGAGCATAACGCAGATATCGGACATTATGGACAGACACTAAGTAGTGTCCGTCAATAGAGTCGAGAGTCTGTTTCGGAATGTTCGAGATCAAGGCGCGCAAAAATTTTAAACCGCAGTATACTAGCGTATATGAGGATTTAAAATTTTTGCAGCAACGCAGATATCGGACATTATGGACAGACTCTAAGTAAGTAGATCCATACTTTTCTCTATAGCCTGCGAAAAAAAAGCGGAAATTTTATCTTCCTGCCGCTCCGGATCTATGGAAGTATCCAGATCCGATAATTTTAAATAGGCAATTTTGTTTTTACCGGTACTCCATTGACCTATGTCAAGCGCGGGCAACCGGCCGGGATATTCAATATCTCTTTTTGAATGATGCTTTACATAGAAATAGGGTTGATCAGACAGGTCATCTTCGATACCCAGACCCAGGCTGAGCTCTGATTGCATGTTGCCTTCACTATCGGGATCTAAAAAAATTTGCATTTGTGTATTGAAATTATGAGGCCATACCAGGATCTCGGAAAAGTTCCCGAAAACACGGGCCATCAGTTGCAATATATCCTTTGCAAGAGCACGCAGTTTAACGTGCAGCTCAAGTGATGCATGATCAGAAGTCCCAAAAGCATTGTTGCGACCGGAGGGATGATCAGGAATATTCCAGGAGGTTATTGAATCCATTAATGTAGTGTCGGCTCCGAAACTCCGCAATTCATTTTTTAGATAGTTAAAGCCATCTTCCTTGGTCCGTCCTTTCAGGTCAAACTTTGCCAGAGAATCAAGACGTTGACTGAGAATATGGAGATCGATATGAGAGATATCCAAAGCCACCCTTATATTCTTATCAGCATTTATTACCGATCCGGCAAGCATACGCCTTGAATGGGAGTATTCCATAGCAGCATGCCGGTTATTTTCCTGCGGAGTAACCAGGTCTCTTCCTGAGATAGCCACAAGTTGGGAGGCATGGTGCAGTTCTCTGATGGTTTGATTCAATTTTTTAATATTCATTGTGTAGTGTTTTAAATTCGCTGCCGGAATATCTCACAATCTCATTTATTAAGGCACAGTAAAAGGTCATGAGAAAGAAGCAGATTTTATACCAAATATAAAAAAACTTATCCGGTAACAGTCACACCTTTCCAGAAAGCCACATAATTTTTTATTTCTTTAGCCTTTTCAAAAGGACGGGGGTAGTACCATGCTGCATCAGGATTTTTTTTACCATCTGCTTCAATATTATAATAATGAGCTTTGCCTTTCCAGGGGCATTCGGTATGTGTTTCACTATCCGAAAAATACTTTTTGTTAACCGACGAGGGAGGAAAATAATGATTTCCTTCAATTACTATGGTATCGTCACTTTCTGCCAATACCGTTCCATTCCATATTGCTTTCATAATAATGATTGTTGTTATTTTTACCATAATTCATTAAGCCGATCTGATCTCATGCTTCCTGGTGTCTGTCAACAGAGTCAGGTGGTTGTCCATATCCCGGGCGATAGCCGAGGGATCTCAGTGAGACTATGATTTTGGTTTTCAAAATCATTTAGCCGAACTAATCCCGTTCCGAAAACTTTCGGGAGATAGCCGAGGGATCTCATCAGCGGTATCCCCCGGAGTACCGCAGACAGGCGTGACCGCGGTCGCAAGCAACGCAGATATCGGACATTATGGACAGACACTATTTAGATCTCGGGCATTTATTATACTTTTACCCATAAACTGTTTACAAAATATCTCTTTTTATCATAAAAGTTTTTTTCAACCCTATATCCGGTAAAGGATGCCAGATTTTCTATATCCTGTTCATTAAATTTTCTGGACATTTCAGTAAAAATCGGTTCCCATTTTTCCAGCCTGACAGTAATATCAAGTTCCTTAAAATTAACATCCTGTCTTTCCTTACTTATAAGATATGATTTTGCCGCTTTTTCAAGAGGATCATATAAGGGATAATGAGTAAATTTTTCGGTAGCAAAGTCCGCTCCAAGTTCCCTGTTTAACCTGACAAGAAGGTTTAAATTAAAATTCCGTGTATGTCCGGTGGGATCGTTATAAGCCTTCATTATAATATCATGATCTTTAACAAGATCGAATCCGGTCAAAACCATATCTCCCTCATTCATTGCCTGTGATAATTGTCTGAAAAAATCAATCGATTCCCTGACGGAATAATTTCCTATGTTAGATCCGAGAAAAAGAGCTAGTTTTTTACAATCATTACAGGCATTCAGATTTCCCATGATCTCAAAATAATCACCGGTCCTTTCCGATAAATCCAGGGAAGGAAATTTCGCCTGCATTTTGTCAACCAGAAGAGCAATTGCCTTTTCAGAAATGTCGACAGGTATGTATTTGAAATTAACGCCCGACCGGATGAAATGATCGATCAGTAAACTGGTTTTTAAACCGTCACCAGCACCCAGTTCAATCAGATCTATGGGTTCACCGTCAATTCTGATTTGATTTAGAATATTATCTTTTTCCCTTTCGAATATCTCATATTCGCAATCCGTAAGATAATATTCAGGCATTCGCATAATCTGCTGGAAGATTCTGCTCCCCTTATCATCATAAAAATATTTTGAGGGAATATATTTGGGACTAACTGAAAACCCTTGAATTATATCATTTTTCAAGGTTTCCGAAATAGTGATAAGCTCTTGCATTATAATATTTTTTTCAAAAAAATTAAAGGCTTCGGCAATCCATAAAATATGAAATTATTGGAAAATCCGGTAACAAACAGGATCATATATTACTTTTATTTCTAACAAGTGATAAAGTGTATGGTTCGAATCCTATAAAACATATTTAGTCTACGTTTTTGGAGCAGCGGCCCCATGGGTGGGGAGAATGGTGGCGC
>CAYRTD010000087.1:0-17345 GCA_964426915.1 uncultured Bacteroidaceae bacterium
TTGAACATTATGTTCCGATAGCTATCGGAACAGACACTCGACTTTATTGACGGACACTAATTAGTGCCTGTCAATAGACTCTAATTACCTGAATTTAAACTGTAAAGAAAAATGCGGTGTAAAGCCCAGTATCTGGTGCCTGGAAAAAGCAACATCAGCACTTAATTTTCCAATCTCATATCCCAATCCGAATGTGGCGGTAAACGGATTAGTCATAATACCGCCTCTCAGATACAGGCTTTCCATTATGAGATACTGGATCCCTGACTGAATTCTCAGTTTGTGATCCAGCCTCTTTTCCAGTTGGAAAAGGATCTTTAACGATTCGGCAGGGGTGACGGACACACCCGTCCGGAATACTGTTGGGATTGTATCCCGGTTGTTGGGCGAGATCTTTGCTCTTGTCGGATTAAAGAGATGTGCCCCGAAAGCAATATTATCTCCGGCTTTGTATTGTACCCCCCCTTCAAAGCTAACAGCATTACGGTTACCGTAATCACCAGCGCGGTAGTTGTGATGATAATTTATTTGTATCCCGCCGGCAAAGTCATTGCCAAACTTTTTTCCGAAGGCAAATCCGATTTTACTTTCATTATATTCAGAAAATCCGAAATAGCTATACGAAAAACCAAAAGTTCCGGCATTGACAGGATAGCTAAGTCCAATTGCATGGAGATTATTCTCCGGAATTACATACTTATTTTCATGATGAAAGCCAATGGCAAAATGCGGATAAAAGCCCAGGCCCGCCTGGTTATGATGTACTGACCAGATATCCGATTCCATGGAATATGCATTTCCAAGAGCCGCAGGTTTTGACCCGATAGGGAAATTATCGCTCTGCCCGGATATAGTATGGCTAATTACCATTAACATCAGAACAGATAATAAAAAACTTATTCTAAACAGAGCAATTTTCTCTCTTCGTTTTTTCAATTAATCGATTTTTATGACAAAAATTATCTATGACTTTTAAATGACAGCTTTTTGTTTCATGCATCAACTCTAGACGAATACATAGCTATGTTTCAGACATACTTATGCAGGAAATGTCAAAAGCTTTGCTTTCGAGGTTGCGAAATTATCAATTCACTGGTGAACATAACGCAGATATTGGGCATTATGGACAGACACTAATTAACCTTGTACTTATACTTTACATTTTTAAGCTCCTCATTAGCCTTAATAATTTTTGATTTCAATTTTGATTTAAAATCCACGATCTTCTTATAAATATCTACATCTCCTGTTCCAAGTATTTGTGCCGCCAGTATTCCGGCATTTCTTGCTGCATCCAGACCTACGGTTGCGACGGGAATCCCCGGGGGCATCTGCACGATAGAAAGAAGGCTGTCCCATCCGTCAATGGAAATGGAAGCTTTTATGGGAACACCAATTACAGGAACTGGTGTCAGAGCTGCCATTACTCCCGGAAGGTGAGCTGCGCCGCCTGCTCCGGCTATAATAACACGTACGCCGCGATGGTATGCATTCATTCCGTATTCAGCCGCTTGTTCAGGAGTACGATGAGCTGACAGAGCATTTATTTCAAAAGGGATTTCAAATTCTTCAAGGATTTCCGCTGCCTGTTTCATGACCGGTAGATCAGAGGTGCTGCCCATAATAATACTTACTCTAGGTTCCATTTTAATCACTGTTTAAATGTTAATATAAAAAATTGAAAAATCTCAGCTATTTTAAAAAAAAATATCAAAAACGATTGTCTGATAGCTTAAAATTTGTGAGACGAACTTCTAAACACTATTTTCGTGAAAGATACATTTTATAATAATGTTAATGAAAAGAAATTGAAGAATTCCTTTTTAATAAAAAAACGGAATAGTAAACATAATAAATTATGGGTGAATTGAAATTACTTGATAAAGAATTTGTTATTTCAATTCCTGCGGAGAAGATCCAAAGCAGGATTTATGAATTGGCTGAGGAACTGAATGGAGATTATTTCGGGCAAAAACCTGTTTTCCTGGGAATACTCAACGGTTCATTTATGTTTGCCTCCGATTTGTTTAAACGGCTTACCATTGATGCACAGATAACTTTTCTTAAGCTTGCTTCCTATCAGGGTACTTCATCAACAGGGAAGGTGAAACAACTTATCGGGCTGAATCAGGAAATAAGGGATCAGCATATTGTCATTCTTGAGGATATTGTCGATACGGGCGAAACTCTGGATACAATTATGCGTCAGCTTAGCGGTTATCTGCCGGCTTCTATTAAAATTGCCACCCTTCTTTTCAAACCTGAATCCTATAAAAAAGACATTCCCCTCGACTATGTAGGTTTTGAGATTCCGAATGAGTTTATTGTAGGCTACGGACTCGATTATGATGGTTTTGGCAGGAACCGGGAGGATATTTATACTTTGAAAAAATAGTTCTGCAATACAATGCAATCCCCTCATTCTTTTTGACCTCCCGCAGAAGCCCTGTCATCATATCTCTGCCAAACTCTCCTTCATTCATCAGTTTTCCCAAACATTGTTCGTATATTTGTAGTTCTTTACGTTTAATTCAAATAAAATAATTTCAGCAAATGTTAAATCTTGTATTATTCGGACCTCCGGGATCCGGAAAAGGAACCCAATCGGAAAAGATCATTGAAAAGTACGGTCTTGTGCATCTCTCAACAGGAGATATTTTAAGAAATGAGATAAAAAATGAGACAGAACTTGGAAAGCAGGCAGAAGAGATCATGAAAAAAGGAGAACTGGTATCTGATGATATTGTTATCGGTATGATAAGAAATAAGATCCGTGAAAATCAGGATGCCAGAGGATTTATATTTGACGGTTTTCCCCGTACAGTAGCACAGGCTGAAGCCCTTGACTCGGTCATGCAAGATTTTCAACAAGAAATCTCCGGCCTGATATCACTGGAAGTACCAAAAGATGAGCTGGTTGATCGGCTTCTGAAAAGGGGCCAGGAATCGGGTCGTTCCGACGATACACTGGACGTGATTGAAAATCGTATCAATGTTTACGAGGAGCAAACCAGGCCCGTCGCGAGGTATTATGAGAAACAGGGAAAATATAACCCTGTCAACGGTGTAGGCAGTATTGAGGAAATCTTTGAGAGGATTGTAAGTGCGATTAAGACATTTATGGTATAAATATCTAACACCAGAAAGCTGGCGATAAAAGTTTGCAAGATTTTTTCCTGAACAGGATAACATGCAAAATACCGTTGCCGGCTGTTTATTTTACAAGAATGGCACAATCAAACTTCGTTGACTATGTAAAGATCTTTTGCCGGTCGGGCAAGGGAGGGGCAGGTTCTGCTCATCTTCACCGGGAAAAGTTTATAGCCAAGGGAGGGCCGGATGGAGGCGACGGAGGTCGCGGAGGTCATGTTAAGCTTAAAGGGAACAGTCAGTTATGGACCTTACTCCATCTTAAATTCAGTAAACATATTTTTGCGGGAAATGGAAATCCTGGTGGGTCGGCATTGAAAACAGGTGCTGATGGTGAGGACAAGGTGATTGAGGTTCCGCTGGGAACGGTTGCAAGGGATGAAGACGGAACTTTTCTTTTTGAAATTACCGAGCATGATGAGACAAAAATTCTGCTGAAAGGCGGGAGGGGAGGACTTGGTAATGATCATTTTAAATCTTCCACCAATCAGACCCCAAGATATGCCCAGCCTGGTGAACCAGGTGAAGAAGGCTGGAAAATCCTTGAACTTAAATTGCTCGCTGATGTAGGTCTGGTCGGATTACCCAATGCCGGAAAATCCACACTACTTTCTGTAGTGTCGGCCGCCAAACCCAAAATTGCCGATTATGCCTTTACAACCCTGACACCAAATCTGGGAATAGTATCATACCGTGACGAACGGTCATTTGTTATGGCCGATATTCCCGGGATAATTGAGGGCGCTAGTGAAGGCCGGGGACTCGGCACCAGGTTTCTCAGGCATATTGAAAGAAATGCCACTTTATTGTTTCTTGTACCTGCTGACAGTGACGATATTCATAAAGAATACAATATACTCTTAAATGAACTTAAACTGTACAATCCGGAGTTACTCGACAAGCGCAGATTACTTGCCATTTCCAAATCCGATATGCTGGATGATGAACTGAAAGAAGAGGTTCGTAAAGACCTGCCTGCTGTACCTTATCTTTTTATTTCTTCAGTCACAAATCAGGGTTTGACGGAATTGAAAGATAAACTCTGGGATCTGCTTAATTCATAAAAATATGCCGGAGTTTCTTCAACACATCGACGAGGCTATTTTGATTGCTGTCAATAGCTGGAACTCAGAATTTTGCGATGCAGTAATGTGGTGGGTCAGCGGCAAGTTTACCTGGCTTCCCTTTTATATGGCTCTGCTACTTTTTATATTCCTGAAAAGAAAATGGAAAGATGGAGGCATGATCCTTCTTGCTATTGTTTTGGTGATAGTATTAAGCGATCAGTCGTCGGTGCACCTGTTCAAAGAAGTCTTTCAGCGTCCCCGGCCTTCTCATAACCCTGAGCTGACAGATCAACTGCACTATGTGAATGGCTATAAAGGTGGAAAATACGGATTTATTTCTTCACATGCTTCTAATGTATTCGCAGTGGCTGGATTTCTGATACTGGTTTTACGTAAACCCTGGTTTTCATTTGTTATGTTATTCTGGGCGGTTCTGGTTTCCTATAGCCGGATGTATCTTGGGGTTCATTATTTCTTTGATATTTTTGCAGGTGCTCTCTGGGGTTTGTTGCTTGGCTATCTGGTTTATCATTTGTATGTGTTCCTAAGAAAAAAGCTCTTATCAGAATAAGCTATCAACGGATCAAATTTTTCCGCTCCTGCCCGGGAGAAAAAACTGAACATTTTTTTCTTAATTTTGCGGAAACTTAAATGAAAAACCATGCTTTGTATCCAGGATAAGAATACAGATCCTTATTTTAATCTGGCAGCCGAAGAGTACATGCTGAAAAATTTTTCTGATGATGTATTTATGCTTTGGAGAAATGATAATGCTATTATCGTTGGGAAACATCAGAATACGATTTCAGAGATTAATCTCGACTATGTCAGGGAAAAAGGCATAAAAGTAGTCCGGAGAATTTCAGGAGGAGGTGCTGTATTTCATGATCTCGGGAATCTTAATTTTACCTTTATACGCTCTGGTGATGCAGGAAATCTTGTCGATTTTAAGAAATTCACTCTTCCGATTATTGAGGTTCTGCAAAAAATGGGGGTGGATGCTAAATTTGAAGGAAGGAATGACCTCACCATCGAAGGGAAAAAATTTTCCGGGAATGCCGAACATGTCTGGAAAAACAGGACACTCCACCATGGCACAATATTATTCTCTTCTGTCATATCGGATCTGACAAAGGCCCTTAAAGTTAATCCTTTGAAATTTAAGGATAAAGCCGTAAAATCCATACGTTCCAGAGTTACCAATATCAGTGATCACCTGGGGGAAAAAATGGATGTTACGGAATTTACCGGCAGAATCATGATGCACATCCGTGAGAAATATGAAGATTCACAAATTTATGAGTTTAGTCCCGAAGATATTGAGAAGATTGAAAAGATCAGGGATGAAAAGTTTTCACTTTGGGAATGGAATTTCGGGTATTCGCCCAAATATAATTTTGAAAAGCTTGTGAAGACTAATGGAGGCACGCTCGAGTTTCATATTAACGTGGAGAAGGGGATCATGAAAGATGTGAAGATTTATGGAGATTTTTTTCATAAATACGATATTGGCACAATTGAAAGCTCACTTTCGGGAATTCAGCATGATCCGGACGCTATTAAAGCCAAACTGGACGAGTTTGAATTCAATGATTATTTCAGAAATATGACAATTAATGAGTTTATTTCCGGAATGTTTTAAACAATTTTCAGACAGACTCTACTTATAGGCAAATGCTTTTATCCAGTCAATTTCCAATGTAAAGGCTCCCTCCTGGTTGTCGGAAATAAGAAAACCTATCTGCCTGATGTTTCCTGTGTCAATTTTATCGGCATTCAGGATAATCCTGCCACGAAACCTTGGGATAAAATCAGTAAAAAAAATTTCAATTTCCTGCCACTTGTTATCAACGCTTTGAAAGTCGGCTGCATAAGATATTCCATCGTAAGAGTTGTTACTTCTGAGCCGGAAACTATACTTTTTTCCGTCACCTCTTATCCTGATCTTTATACCCTCAAATTCTCGCAGATCATAGCCCGACTGAGTTCTGAAGGAGGAAAATCCCCCGTTATTTTTGAGAGATACATTTCCTGTGAATTTCAAATATCCTGCCGGCAAATATTCAACCTCACCTGTAGAGACACCTCCCATTACTCCATCATTGATGATCAGCCATTCAGGAACTTCCTCCCGGTTTCCGAAATCAAGCAGTATTTTTTCCTTATATCCTCCCATGATTGCAGGAATAAGCAAGAATGTAAAAAACCAGATTATTGTCATGCCTGTAGCTTCTCATTATTATTAATCTTTCTCTCCTTACTCAAACAACAGGCTGTGAATAAATGTTTAAGTTATTTTAACTGTTTCATAATTCGGCGATATTCTGTGATAAAAAGTTCAGGATCCTGATGAAGGAGATTTGTCAGGAATTTACGACCATAGAAAGAATCAATATCCTTTGCCATCTTTGCGCCAAACCTGTACCATATCCTTTTATCCGACAAAGTGAAAATTAAGTCCCATTCATCTTCATTCACTGGGAGGTCCGGTTTTTTTCTAAAATATTCATAGATCTCAAAAAACTCCTTTTCCAGATCTTGCATAACCGGCATATTCCTAAGAACAACATAATCTTCGTCGGTGTCAAGAGAACCTTCCCTTCTCCGGATTTCATAGGTAGCATAAGTAGCCATTCCCTCAAGCTGGGTGAAATATTCGATAAATGAACTTACCTCTCTATGACTTTTAAAATCTATTGATGGCAGAGAATCTCCCCTGATCTGTAAAACACCCGCATGGTGGAGTTCATGAATAGCATAATATTTGATCTCCTGTAAATTATTCAGATAATGAGGATGAGCAAGATTAATGCTGGCATTTCCCGCAAATGCAACTCCAAGATCATAGCCCAGTGTGAAAAATAGGTGGGTAGGGTCTCTGAATTTGAAATCTTCAGGTAAATATTCTTTAACTATGGTCGGAATAATATCCGTATTTTTTACAGAGTCTTTTGCATATTGTATTGTTCTTTTGTAATCAGGGAGTTTTTTCTTTTTTACCTCATATGGAGAAAGTAGTTCTTTTATCATGCTGTAGCGTGAATGTAACGGAAGACCATAATCAAAACCATTCCTGCTGAATTGTTTCGCATGCCTGTAAATATGTTCTGCCCCTTTTGTTGTGGCAATTTGACTGATAATAGCAGTATCGCCTGAGTCATAATACTCTTTTGCCAGCTCTGCAAAACTAAAATCGTAGATCACAGATGATTTAACCTGCTTTTTCTGGCAAGAATAAGGAAATATCAGTAAGGAGGCCAAAAACAGGAAGATGAAGACCTTGTTCTTTAAGTATTGGTCAATGATTTTTTTGTTATTCATGAAAAAACCGGGTTTAATTGTTAGGAAAGATGAATTTTAAACAGGTTAGGCAGAATCCGATGGAATTCCTGTGATATAAAGATAATGCTTATTTTTGTATGCAATTAATAAATATCGGGCAGGCATGCAGAAAAAAGGTTTAAAATTACTCTCTGTTATATTATGGACATGGTTTTTGTTATCCTCCCTGTTGTTCACCCCTGTTATTCTAACCCTGTGGCTATTGACAAGCTGGTGGGATAAGAGGCTTCGGGTCGTTCATTTTTTTTCATGTTTCTGGGGAGCACAATACATCCGGGTAAATCCTTTATGGAAATTAGACATTATTGACAGGAACAAATTTGATGACAGTAAGGCTTACATTATGATCTCTAACCACCAGAGCCTGGTTGATATTATTGTTATTTACAGTCTTTTCAAACATTTCAGGTGGACTTCCAAAGTCGAAAATTTTAAGCTTCCCTTTGTCGGGTGGGTCTTATCCTTGAATCGTTCCGTTAAAGTTTACAGGAATAGTCCCGATGCCTATCGCCTTTTTAAAACGGAAGCAGAAAAGGAGTTTAAAAAAGGGAATTCTCTTATGGTATTTCCCGAGGGAACACGATCAGGCGACGGAAATGTTGGTCGTTTTAAGGATGGAGTATTTCTTCTTGCCCATGATTTGAAAGCCGATATACTCCCAATGGTTCTGGATGGTTCTTCAAAAGCGATTCCAAAATCGGGGTGGAGCTTAAGAGGGAAACAGGAAATCATCCTGAAAGTTCTGGATCCTGTTTCATACAGTGATTTCAGGGAATTGTCCATTAAGGATACACGTTCAAAATTTCACGCCCTGATAAGCGGTGAACTTCAAAAATTAAGGGCACAAAAATCCTAAGCATACTCTGGAATCAGAGCTGTTGAAGATTGTGTTTTTTTCGAACAATCATTAAAATGAATGGATTGATTTGTGTAAATTTGCACAGATTTTAAAACTTGTACTTCGGAAGCCGATTCTGCGTTGTAGCATTAAGTTTTTAACAATTCCTTCAAATCAAATTGTTGAAAGACTGAGTATTAAATTTTTTGTTGAAAAAACATATATATCAGGACATTATCTTTTATCTATATTTGTCCAAATTAGCCAAATTTTATGAGCGCGAACTATTCAGAAGAAAGCATACGTACACTTGACTGGAAAGAACATATCCGGAAGAGACCGGGTATGTACATAGGGAAACTTGGAGATGGTTCCTCACAGGATGATGGTATTTACCTTCTACTGAAAGAGGTCATTGATAATTCCATCGATGAATTTATGATGGGATATGGAAAGGTTATTGAAGTAAACATCAGTGAGGATGAGGTTTCGGTGCGGGATTACGGGAGGGGAGTTCCCCTTGGAAAAGTTGTTGATGTCGCTTCAAAAATGAATACCGGAGCAAAATATGATTCCAAGGTATTTAAAAAATCTGTAGGCTTAAACGGAGTGGGTATTAAGGCGGTAAATGCGCTTAGCTCTCATTTCAATATTGAGTCTGTACGGGAAGGAAAGGCAAAACTGGCAATTTTTGAAGGTGGAAAGCTGATTGAGGACCGGCCTGAATTTCCATCCGGTGATAAGAACGGAACTGCCATCCGTTTTGTGCCCGATGAAGAATTATTCGGGCAATTCAATTTTATCGAGGAATACGTGGAAAGCATGCTTAAAAACTACGTATACCTGAATGCAGGCTTGAGGATTGTGTTTAACGGAAAAACCTTCATTTCAAAGAATGGATTGGTGGATCTGTTGAATGATTTCATGAATGAGGAACCTCTGTATCCCATCATTCATATGAAAGATTCCGATATAGAGGTGGCAATTACTCATGGAAATCAATATGGAGAGGAGTATTACAGTTTTGTGAACGGGCAGCACACCACTCAGGGGGGTACTCATTTAATTGCATTCCGGGAAGCCCTTGTAAAGACTATAAGGGATTTTTATAAAAAAGATTTTGATGCCTCAGATATCCGAGCCTCAATTATTGCTGCAGTAAGTATAAAAGTAGAGGAACCTGTCTTTGAGTCTCAGACAAAAACAAAGCTGGGATCCAGGGATATTGGACCAGGGGGTCCTTCAGTAAGGAATTTTATTATGAATTTCCTTACTACCACCCTTGATAATTATCTTCACAAAAATCCGGAGACTGCAAACCGTCTTCTGAAGAAAATACTTGATTCTGAGAAAGAGAGAAAGGCTATTTCAGGCATTCAGAAACTGGCCAGGGAAAGAGCGAAAAAAGCAAACCTACATAATAAGAAACTAAGAGATTGCCGGATACATTACAATTCAAGTCATGAGCAGAAGGATGATTCTGTGATTTTCATTACTGAGGGAGATTCTGCTTCCGGTTCCATTACAAAATCCAGGAATGTAAACACGCAGGCTGTGTTCAGTCTCAAGGGAAAACCGCTCAACACCTATGGACTTACTAAGAAGATTGTTTATGAAAACGAAGAGTTCAACCTTTTACAGGCGGCACTGAATATTGAAGAAGGCCTGGATACTCTGAGATATAAAAAAGTGATTATTGCAACCGATGCCGACGTTGATGGTATGCATATCCGACTTTTATTAATCACTTTTTTCCTTCAGTTTTTTCCTAACCTTGTAAGGAAAGGTCATCTTTACATTCTCAAAACTCCTCTTTTCCGGGTAAGAAATAAGAATAAAACTTTTTATTGTTATTCCGATGAGGAAAGAAGGAATGCTATTGCAGAAATTGGAAGAAATGCAGAGATCACAAGATTCAAGGGACTCGGTGAAATTTCCCCGGATGAATTTAAGAACTTCATTGGAGATGAAATACGGCTCGAGCCTGTCAGGCTTTCCAAAGATGATTCCATAGCTGATATTCTCACTTTTTATATGGGTAAGAATACCCCTGACCGGCAGGATTTTATTATTGATAATCTCAGGCTGGAATTAGATTATGTTGAAGATGAGGAAAAGATAGTGGAAGAAGTGATTAGAGCTGTTGAAGAAGAAGTTAAGACTACAGAGGAAGTATAACAAGATTAAAAACAGGAATGGACGATAGTAATTTAAATAATAATCCCGAGGGGTTTGAAAATGAGCATTTTGACGCCGGATCTGAAGGAGGTGGAACCGATCTTCCCAGTGTCAAGCATCTTTCCGGAATGTATGAGGATTGGTTTTTGGATTATGCCTCCTATGTGATTCTTGAAAGGGCAGTCCCTCATATGAATGATGGCCTCAAACCTGTTCAGAGAAGGATACTTCATGCATTAAAGCGCCTTGATGACGGTCGTTTTAATAAAGTCGCCAACATTATAGGCCATACCATGCAGTTTCATCCACATGGAGATGCCTCCATTGGTGATGCTTTGGTGCAACTGGGCCAGAAAGATCTGCTTGTTGAGACTCAGGGAAACTGGGGTAATATTTTAACCGGTGATAGTTCTGCCGCTCCGAGATATATAGAAGCTCGCTTATCAAAATTTGCACTGGAAGTAGTTTTCAATCCGAAAACCACATCCTGGAAATTATCCTATGACGGTCGTAATAAAGAACCTGTTACATTACCTGTAAAATTCCCCCTCTTACTGGCTCAGGGTGCTGAAGGTATTGCCGTGGGCCTTGCATCAAAGATTCTTCCCCATAATTTTAATGAACTTATCGATGCTTCTATCGCTTTTCTGCAGGGAAAAGCTTTTGAAATTTTGCCTGATTTCCCCACCGGGGGAATGGCGGATTTTTCAAAATATAATGACGGACTTAGAGGTGGTGCGGTAAAAGTAAGGGCAAGGATAGAGAAGGAAGACCGGAAAACTTTAGTGATAAGGGAGATACCTTTTGGGAAAACAACAACTGCCGTGATCGACTCTATATTAAAGGCAAATGAAAAAGGGAAGATCAAAATAAAAAAAATTGACGATAATACTGCAGAAAATGTGGAATTGCTGATTCATCTTGGTGCTAATATTTCTTCTGATAAGACCATTGATGCTTTATATGCCTTTACAGATTGCGAAGTTTCTATTTCTCCTAACGGCTGTGTTATTGAAGATGATAAACCCCGTTTTACAGGTGTAAGTGAGATTCTCAGGATCAATACAAATAATACCCTCGAACTTCTTCGTAAGGAGTTGCAGATCAGGCTTTCGGAGCTTGAAGATCAGTGGCATTTCTCCTCGCTGGAAAGAATATTTATTGAGGAAAGGATCTATCGTGAAATTGAGGAATGTGAAACCTGGGAAGCCGTAATAGAAACCATAGACAAAGGACTTGATCCTTTTAAAAAGCTACTCAGAAAAGAAGTCACAAGGGATGATATTATCCATCTGACCGAAATTAAGATAAAGAGAATATCCAGATTCGATATCAAAAAAGCGGATGAGCATATCAAAGGTATAGAAGGCGAGATTGACGAAGTTCTGAATCACCTCAACAATATTGTCAACTACACGATTAATTATTACCGGCAGATCAAAAAGAAATATGGTAAAGGGAGGGAAAGGAAAACTGAGATTCGGAGTTTCGAGAATATTGAAGCAACGAAAGTAGTTGCTGCAAATCAGAAGCTATATGTAAACCGGAAAGAGGGATTTTTCGGTACAGGACTCAGGAAGGAAGAGTATGTATGTGATTGTTCCGACATTGATGAAATAATTGCCTTCAGAAAAGACGGGACATTTATCGTTAATAAGGTAGATGATAAGGTATTCGTGGGAAAAGATATTATTCATATCGGGGTGTTTAAACGTAATGATAGCCGGACCATCTACAATGTGATCTATTACGATGGTAATACCGGTAATACTATGATGAAAAGGGCTCCGGTAACCGGGATTACCAGGGAGAAGGAATATAGTTTTATCAAGGAGCATAAGAATTCCCGTGTTCTTTATATGACGGCTAATCCTAACGGAGAAGCTGAAGTGGTAAAAGTATACCTGAAGCCACGCCCCAGACTTAAAAATCTTATCCTTGAAGTAGACTTCGGTGAGCTTGATATAAAAGGTAAAGGTTCGATAGGTAATATTGTAACCAAGCATGCAGTTCATAAGGTGGTACTGAAAGAAAAAGGAGAATCAACACTCGGTGGCAGGAAAATATGGTTTGATGAAGACGTGAAACGTCTGAATGTGGATTCCAGGGGTATATTCCTGGGTGAGTTTAGTGGCGACGACCGTTTACTGGTTGTCACCAAATCCGGAACTTTCCGGACAACCAATTTTGATCTGGCCAATCACTTTGAGGATGATTTACTTCTGATTGAAAAGTTCAGGGAAAAAAAGATCTTTTCGGTTGTTTACTTCGATGCCGATCAGGATTATTATTATCTTAAGCGTTTCAGGTTTGAAAATAATGAGAAGGTCCAAAGCTTCATTGGAGATAATCCCAAATCTGAACTGATCAGGATAACAGAAGTTGAATATCCCAGGCTTGAGATTGTTTTTGGAGGAAAAAGCAAATCAAGGGATTCGGAGATAATAGAGGCTGCTGATTTTATCGGGGTTAAAAGTTACAAAGCCAGGGGCAAACGATTGTCTACCTATGAAGTGTCAGTGATTAATGAACTTGAACCGCTTAATAAACCTGAAGAAAATCCTTCCGGAGATAATGATGAGAAGAAAGATCAAAATGATGAATCTCCGGACAAAGGTCAAATGTCATTAAACTTGTAGATATCCATGAAGATATTTCTTACCGGTTTTATGGGGAGTGGAAAATCCAGTCTTGGGAAGAAACTGGCCGGCCGGCTGGAGTATAATTTCATTGATCTTGACCGCTATATCGAAAGTAAGGAATCAAAAAAAATATCAAAGATATTTTCATCCTATGGTGAGGAAAAATTCAGAATTATTGAAGCAGAAAACCTGCGGCTTCTGGAAATTCTGGAAGATGTAGTCATTTCTACCGGTGGGGGAGCAGCTTGTTTCCATGAAAATATGAAATGGATGAACGAAAATGGCCTGACGGTTTATCTCAAACACGATGTAGAAAGCCTCTTTAAAAGGTTAAAATCATCCGGGAAAAAACGTCCTTTGATTGAAGGCATGTCTAAAAGTAAACTGTATAATTATATCAGAGATACTCTGGACTCCAGAGAAGATTATTATAATCAGGCCCGGCTAATTATTAAGGCAGAAGCACTAAAGCCCAAAGAGCTGGAGGAAGAGCTTAAGAAATTTCTCAATGATCATCCATGAAGGCAATTTAACCTTTGAGTGTTCGAAATATGATTGTAGTGCTGTTACCGGATTATACTATATCCAATTTTTCAAATACTCAAAGGTATAGCCCTATGTAGAGTATGTCAATAAAGTCGGGTGCCTGGATCATAACCGAATCCGCCAAATGGCAGTGAGCTCAGCGAAGCTAATGTTCAGGATCAAGGTGCTCATAGGAGTTAGTCGATAATGTTTTTGCATTATCTGGTAAGTCATACCGATTAATCGGTATTGGTGAGACTCTATGTAAGATGAAGAGTGAGACTCCCGATCTGTCTTATATGTAACTCCTTATTTAAGTTACCAATTCTCCAGTTATTTTCTTTTTTTTAAAAAGCGTATGTTCTTAACGAGTATTATTTTTTCTCTACTTCAAGTAGTTTTTCACCAAAAGCTTTTCCAAATTCCTGAAAATTTTCTGCTTTATCATTATGAGGATAAAATTTCTCAGCCAGTCCGTCTATAGCTATTTTAAACTTCAGGTTTGCCAGATGATCCTGAATAAGTTTTACCGCTTCACCGCTCCAGCCGTAGGAGCCGAAGGCTGAGGCAAGCTTTCCTTTGTCGCGGATGGGGTTCACTACCGAGAAAAATTTATAAACCGGAAAAAGCGTATTTTGATTGATTGTTGGTGAGCCAATGATCACGGCATCTGACCGTACAAGGCTGGATTCCATTTCGCCGAGTGACATGGTTTCTATATCAATCAGTTCGACTTCCAGATTACCGGCTTCTTCAAGTCCTTTCATAATATTTTCAGCCATTTGAGCCGTATAACCATAGGCGGAAATATAGGCAATCAACACCCGCTTATTTAGTGATTTTGTTTTCTCAAGATATTCAGTGGCGTATTTTTCGGAGAGGTCAACATACTTTTGCCAGCTGGATCGAAGGATTGGACCATGACCAGGGCAAATGGCATTAATTTCGAGTGGTCTGATCTTTTCTATGGCTTTTAGCATAAATTTACTAAAAGGCCGTAGTATGACATCAAAATAATATTTGAACGCCTCTTCATGATCCTCTATCTGATCGTCAAATATTTTTTCGTCACAATAATGTGCGCCGAATGAATCGCAGGTAAATAATAATTTATCTTCCTCCAGATAGGTGTATATGCTGTCGGGCCAGTGAAGGTTCGGAGCTCCTATTACCTTCAGTTTTTTATTTCCCAGATCTACTACATCGCCATCTTTGACTTTAAGGGATTTAAATTCCCTATCGGTCATATCTGTCAGGTACTTGAGTGCCTGTCCACTTCCTATAACCGTTGCTTTCGGAGCAAGGTCCAGAAGCGAGGTGAGATTTCCGGAATGATCGGGTTCTGTGTGATTAAGTACTATATATTCAATTTCAGCCGGATCACACACTTTTCTGATCTTGGCTAAGTAGGTATCAAGAAACTTTGCCTTACTGGTATCAATAATGGTTTTTTTATCGGCATTGATGAAATAGGAATTATAAGTGGTCCCATATTCTGTTTCCATTACGATGTCAAATGTAACAATATCCCGGTCGAGAATTCCAATCCAGGAAACATCTTCTGTAATCTTCAGTACTTTATCGTCTTTCATCTTTAGCAGATTTATGTGTAAGATGCAAAATTAGGAATAATCAATAATTAATCAATAAAAAACCGCCTTTCCGGATGGGAAAGGCGGCTCCTTAACAAACGCATTAATCATTACTCATCACCCTTGTCTCCGCAATTTTTTGATTTTTTTGTCTGACAATCAGATTTTTCAGCTTTTGTCTGACAGTCTGCACTTTTTTTATCTTTTTTCGTTTCTTTTTTACTTTCCGATGTTTTTGGTTTTTCATCATCTACGGTAACGATTACAGGATTATTCAGGTCTGCAGAATAAACCGGTGCAGAAACAGCGATGAAAAATACTACTACGGTTAAAATTGATAATACTTTTTTCATAGTTCAGATTTTTTATTTAAGATTTATATCAAATATACGTGTACAGTGGCAGGATGTATGTTAATCAGTTGTTAAAACAATTCGTTTAAACTTTTTTTAACATGGCCAGTGGGGTAATAACCCCTTTCACGCTGTCTCCTGTTTTAACCGTGGGCTCTGAAGTAAGCGGAAGGTATATGTCTACACGGGAACCGAATTTAATGAAGCCCATTTCTTCACCGGTTTTCACATTTTTACCGGCGGAAGAATAATATTTGATTCTTCGTGCTACAAATCCGGCGATTTGTCTTATAAGAATCTCTGTCTTATCCGGGGTTTCCAGGACAGTAGTATTTCTCTCGTTTAGTTCGGATGACTTTGGTTTTCTGGCAATAAGATATTTACCCGGATGATATTTATAATATTTGACTTTTGCGTTGGCAGGGAACCAGTTGATATGCACATCCCAGACAGACATAAAGACGGAGATCAACAGTTTTTTTTCTTTGAAATATTCTTTTTCAAACACTTCTTCAATGGCCACAACTTTACCATCGGCTGAGGAAAATACCAGGTCTTCTCTGGTTTCCGGTATGCGTAAGGGCTTTCTGAAAAAACGAAAGATAAATACTAAGAGTAATAATGAAACCAGATTAAGGATATAATTAAGTATTACCGGACTGAGGTAGCGGTAGAATATATAATTCAAAACTATAAGAAATATAGCAAAGATCGTTATGATCTTATTTCCTTCTCTGTGTATTTTTATTTGCATTGACATATCTAATTAAAAAATGCATTACAAAACTATGAGATAAAGATAAGTGAATACAAAAGGAACAGAAAATAAAAAAGAATCAAATCTGTCCAGTGCTCCACCGTGTCCGGGCATAAGATTACCTGAATCTTTTACACCTGCATTTCTTTTTAATGCAGATTGGATTAAATCTCCTGTAGTGCCGGTAACTACAATAATAACCGAGAGAGTGATCCATTGTTCTGAATTAAGGATTCCAAAGAGGTTTTTCATTAATATTGCCGCCCCAACACTGAACAATAATCCTCCAAAAGCCCCTTCCCATGTTTTCTTTGGCGAGACGGAAGGAAAGATCCTGTTTTTTCCTACCAATGTACCGGTAAGATAGGCAAATGAATCATATATCCATATAAGAGCGAAGATTCCGAGAAGAAGTTCATAATGGTAAACACTACCTGTAAATGCAATAAAAGGGATCAGAGAAAGGGGAATACTCACGTAGGCAATCCCGAAAATTGTTGACCCCCACGATTTAAAAACTGTAGTGCTTTTATAAAATAAGGGTGGAAGTGCTAAAAGAGGGATCACAATAAGGCAAAGCAGAAGATATTCGGTAGCTAGTGCCGACACAGCCACAAGATAACAAAGTGTATAAATGATTATGCTGGCCAGGATCCCCGGAACTTTATATGGAAGCAATTTAACTTTGTAAGAAAGATTATAAAATTCGTTGAGGCAAAGAAGGTTTATAAAAAAGAACAGGATATACATTCCGATAGGTCCTGTAATCAGAAGGATTGCAATTACAAAGACAAAAATGATTCCGCTGACTGTTCTTATAAATAAATTTTTCAACTTTTAAATTTATTAATTAGTGTCCGTCAATAAAGTCGAGTGTCTGTTCCGATAGCTATCGGAACAT
>CAYRTD010000088.1:0-17333 GCA_964426915.1 uncultured Bacteroidaceae bacterium
TCCGGCGAGCATAACGCAGAACCGAGTGATAACGAGCTCACGAATACCGCTTAAATATATTACTGAATGAGTATATCGGACATTATGGACAGACACTAAGTAATATTTTACTGAAATAAGAATCTTACTATTAAATTTTTGCTTTTAATATGGAAGAAAGTTTATTGATAGATGATCTGGATAAAAAAATCCTCTCCCTGATTACTGAAAACGCCCGTATCCCTTACCTTGAAGTTGCCCGTGAATGTAAAGTCTCCGGAGCAGCCATCCACCAGAGAATACAAAGGTTGAGCAAGCTGGGTATTATTACCGGTTCGGAATTCAAAATTGATCCGAAAAAAATCGGTTATCACACCTGCGCCTACATGGGAATTTTCCTTGAGAGTGCCAGCTTATATCCTGAAGTAGTAAAAAAACTCCGGGATATTCCACAAATTGTTCAGTGCCATTATACCACCGGAAATTATAGTATCTTCATTAAGGTATACACAAAAAACAATGAAGACCTGAAGCATGTACTGGTAGATAAGTTACAGGCAATTCCCGGTATCGCAAGGACAGAAACATTTATCTCACTTGAGGAGTCCTTTAATCGTCAACTTCCACTCAGCTAGTTATTTTTCTTTGCCGTAAAACTTCATACATCGAAATTGAAGCCGCAACAGATACATTAAAAGATCCGGTTTCACCTGTCATGGGAATGGCAATTTGCTCATTGCAAAGGTAAAGGAGGTTATCAGAAATGCCCTTATCTTCACTTCCCATAAGCAAAGCCAGAGGACCTCTTAACTTCACATCGTACAGATTGGTTTCCGATTTTTCCGTTACCCCAAAAACCGCAATACCAGAGTCCTTCATTTGTTTTATGGTATTTGGAAGAGATGCTACCCGTGAAACCGGGATTTTCAATAATGCTCCGGCCGATGTTTTTACAGCATCGGCATTTACACGGGCAGCTCCTTTTTCAGGGATAACTATTCCGTTGAAACCTAAACATTCTGCTGAACGTGCAATTGCACCGAAATTCCTCACGTCGGATACTCCATCCAAAATAAGTAACAGGGGATCCTGACCCTTTTCATATAGCCGGGTAACCATTTCATCAAATGGATAATATGATATTTCGGAAATAAAAGCGATCACTCCCTGGTGATTCTTCTGGCTAATCTTATTAAGCTTCTCAGGGGGAACAAACTGAAAAGCTATTTCATTTTCCCTTGCCAGCTTAAATAATTCCTGCAAATTTTCTGAATCGGATTTCCTTGCAATCAATAGTTTGTCGAGTTCTTTCCCCGATTTAATTGCTTCAGTAACTGAGTGGATACCGAAAATATAGTCTGTTTTTTTTTTCACAGTGAATATTAATAATCAGTTGAATAAATCTTCCCTTCTCTCCAGCTTCTGACTGCTTCAGCCCATAGGGCTGTTGAACTACTGCGCCTGTCGAGCTGATAACGGTTGTAGGTAAATTGATTTTGTTTCCGGTTAAATACAAATTCAACCGGATTACGTGATTTTGATGTGAGGTAGATCCACTTTTCCTGGTCGGGGAGTTTCTCCATTATTTCCGGAGGACCAAAAATAATATAGATCATTCCTCTGTCTGTTTTCCAGCCTTCTTTATAGGAAGAAAAATATAAATTAGCGTAAAGGACCCGGTTATAATAAACCCTTATAAGTTCTCTCGCACCCTCCAGGTTTCCTGCAGCACTCAACCAGAAATTATCAATGGCCAGTTTTCGGTTTGGCTCCATTCGAAGATCCCTGAATTCAGCAGAGGAAGTCAGATATACCAAAGGAGCCAACAGATCATCGGTGGTTTTGGCCCTGGGGAAACTCTGTCCAAAATTAAAAAGGCTTAAACCCTCATCAGCATCCTTCAGCATTTTGAACTTGTAGATTCCCTGCCTGTCAAGCGAGTATTGCATAGTGTCATTATAAGGCAATGACCAGGCAGAATCCGGAAAATCCTGCATGGGGATATCAGGTGTTGTAGAAAAAACAGGCCGGGGTAAGGCTCGGTCCATATTATAATAATCGATATAAATACTGTCATATCCCATTCTGTTATAACTGATTCGAAATTCTTCACCCTTCGAAAAGTTCTTTGTAAAAAGAGGATATCCTGATTTTACCGAGAGAATTCTGAAATTCTGTGAACTCAGGGGATTACGTTTATCAACGATGAGATAATTCCTTGTAATGGTTCCCCTGTTTCCGTCTTCTACATCTATTCGCACGGTATATCGCTTTCCTGTTTTTGCTTTCAGGGGAAGAGCTGAAAAATAACTGTTCCGGACTTCCTCCCTGTTAAGAGTTTTACTTATTGTTGCAGAGTCACTCACGGCAAGGAAGTTATTATTATCCCCAATTTCGAAAAGAAAAAAACTTATGGTAATATAAGCGAGGTAATCACCTGCTTCATTTGCCTGGTTGAATAAAAGTTCTGCAGGATAAATACGGATGTATACTACTGAACTGGAATCATTTATATGATTTGTGCTAAAATCCGGGTGAAGACTGCTCCGGCTGGGATTGTAAATGTCAGCCATATTCCTTTCTCTTTCCCTTTTCTGGATCTTCTGAGAGGTAGAGCAGGAAAACATCATTACCGCAAGGCAGCACAGTATCAGATAAGCTAATGATCTAAATGATGTATTCATAATTTTACTAATTTACTCAAAATCTTTCTTCTTTAAGGCCTTCAAGTTCAATATGAACAGACTCCCATTCCCTCATCTTTATATCAATGCTTTTCTTCACCTTACCGTATGATTCAAAAAGCTCACTATTTTCAATATTCTCAGGTTTTGAAAGTTGAGCATCCATGCTTTCCATCTCTCCTTCCAGACTTTCGATCTCCGCTTCAAGATTTCCCAGCTTGCTTTCGAGCTTCCGAAGCTTCCTGTCAAGCTTTTTCATTTCTTCATAGCGCATTTTATTTCCTGAATCTCCTCCACCCGCAGCTTCATCCTTCTGCCTGTTCTTCTTTTCAAGTTCACGCAGGGAATCCAGCTTCCGACGTTCAAGGAAATTCTGAATCCCGCCAAGATGCTCTCTCAAATTTTTATTTTTAAATTCATATACTTTATCCACCAAACCATCGAGGAAGTCCCTGTCATGACTTACCACAATTAATGTACCATCGTAATTTGCAAGGGCGATTTTTAGAATGTCCTTAGATCTCATGTCAAGATGATTTGTGGGCTCATCCATTAACAGCAGATTATTCGATTCGAGCAGCATCAATGCAAGTGATAACCGGGAACGTTCACCTCCTGAAAGCACATTTACCTTTTTGTCAACATCTTCTCCACTAAAAAGAAAGGCTCCAAGTATATCCCTGACCCTGGTGCGCATTTCTCCTGTCGCAACGGTATCAATGGTTTCAAAAACTGTTTTTTTTTCGTCCAGTAATTCATCCTGATTCTGTGCAAAATAGCCTAAAGAGAGATTTTGACCTCTTGTTAATTCCCCCTCATAATCAAGGACACCGGCAATAATTTTCATCAGGGTTGTTTTTCCTTCCCCGTTCCTGCCCACAAACGCAATTTTTTCACCTCTCTCAAGAACAAAATCTACATCTTGTAAAACTTTATTATCGCCATAGGATTTTGACAGATTTTCGGATTTACACACCACCCTTCCCGAACGTGGAGAGGGTGGGAATTTAACATTCATCCTGGCATCATCCCTGTCTTCGATCTCAATTCTTTCAAGTTTTTCCAGTTGTTTTATCCGCGATTGTACCTGAACTGCCTTAGTAGCTTTATACCTGAAACGTTCAATAAATTCTTCGGTGTCCTTAATCATTTTCTGTTGATTCTGGAATGAAGCCAGTTCCTGTTCACGTCTTTCTTCCCGGAATTCCATGTACCTGGAATACGGCAGCCTGTAATCAATCAACTTCCCAAGACTGATCTCAATAGTACGATTAGTAACCTTATCAAGAAAAGTCCTGTCATGAGAAATCAGAATAATCCCTCCACTGTAACCGGATAAATAATCCTCTATCCATTGAATTGATTCTATATCCAGATGATTAGTCGGCTCATCAAGCAGAATATAATCAGGTTTTCTCAGGAGTATCTTAGCAAGCTCAATGCGCATTCTCCAACCACCACTGAATTCTGATGTCTGACGATCCATATCCGAAGAAGCAAAACCCAGACCGACAAGCGTCTTTTCAACATCTGCATGAAGGCTTGACCCTCCTTCCATTTCAAAACTTTCATTCAATGTTGCCAGATCTTCAATAATTTTAAGGTATTCAGGCGATTCATAATCATCCCGCACTTCAAGTTCACGATTAAGCTTACTGATCTCTCTTTCCATAGCCAGGATCTCTCCAAAAGCCGTTACTGCCTCCTCATATACAGTATTCCCGTCCATATGCCTCATTTGTTGAGGAAGATACCCGATCGTGGTTTCATTTGAAACCACTACCTTTCCCTCAGAAGGTTCCTGCAAACCTGATATGATTCTTAACAAGGTAGTCTTACCGGCACCATTACGTCCTACAAGACCAATCCTGTCCCTTTCTCCTACCTGAAAAGAAACTCTATCCAATAGAACATTTCCCCCAAACCTTACAGATATATTATCAACTGAAATCATAGAATGTTATTTTGAACAAATTTTCCTGCCAATGGTTATTTTTTATGAGTTTTTAACACTAAACCACATTTTTCCGGTCCGTCTATTTTTCAAATCAAAAGAATAATTCGGACAAGAAAATATTTTGCGAAAATATAACGAAGAATTTACAAAACATAACTAAAAAAAATGAATAACTCAATTGTCTTTTTTCTGACCGGACTGATACTTGGTGGTCTGGCTATAGGCTTTGCGCTTTATAAGTCAAGTCCGGATATCCTTTTAAAAGAAAACCAGAGCAAATATGATATAGAGCAATCCATAGCTATCCTTCAGGCAGAAGCCGATGAGACAGGGTGGAATATTACCAACCGGCATGACCTGCAGGCCACCCTGATCAAACACGGAAAGAAAGATCCCGGAAAAACAGTCGTTGTGGAACTTTGCAATCCCGACCTGGCTGCAGAGATTCTTGCTCCGGACGAAGCTAAAGTTGTTTCAAATATGATGCCATGCCGGATTGCCCTTTATGAAAAATCGGACGGTAACATCTATTATTCCAGGATGAATTCAGGCTTGCTTGCCAGGGCCATGGGAGGAATGGTAAAAGGTCACATGAAGGCTGCCCATGACGATATCGAAGATATGCTTTCATTAATTGAATCTGAATAATCCGCTCTCTGTTTTTTCCTGCAACTGAAAAAGTAGCAAAGAAGTAAAAACTACCACTACGGCTTATTAGCATGGCTCGCAGGCCCGCCAAAACGCCCGGCTTTGCTCTGCTGAGGCCTTCGCCATGGATCTAAACTAAGTCCTTCGCCATGCGCCTAGGCACGCTGTCGCAGAAGCTTTAGCGTAGGCGCCTGAAGCTTCAGCGCAAGCGTAAGGCTTCTGCCGCCGGTGAAAGCTGCGCGCTGCGTCTACGGCAAGCCTTCGGTGGCCGATGGAAAGCGAAGTCTGGGGTTCGTTTTAGTTTGATTTTTTTGCCTGTCCTGAGTATTCCCGAAGGGTTACCTTTTGATCAAGGAAAATAACAGGCTATATTTGCAAGCTGAACAAAAAACTGAAAAAGTGGGGAGAAGAAAATTACCTTTTTACGAAAAAATTGAAATCACCGGAACAGGAGCTGAAGGAAAAGCAATTGCCAGAATTAACGAAAAAGTGGTTTTTGTAAAATATGCGGCACCCGGTGATATTGTTGACCTGCAGGTAACAAGAAAAAAGAAAAAATACATGGAAGCGAAAATTATACGTTTTCATAAGTATTCTGATATCAGAGTCGAACCTTTTTGTGAACATTTTGGCATTTGTGGCGGCTGCAAATGGCAGCATATTCCCTATGAACTCCAGACAAAGTTTAAGCAAAAAGAGGTGGAAGATGCTTTGCAGAGAATTGGAAAACTTGATATACCAGAGATTTCGCCGATTTTAAGTTCTGAAAATGAACGTTTTTACAGGAACAAGCTGGAATTCACTTTTTCAGCCCACCGCTGGTTAAGTCAGGAAGAAATTGATTCCGGGAAAGAAATTGAGGAAACCCGGGCTCTGGGATTCCATGTTCCGGGCTTATTCGATAAGGTTACAGACATCAAAAAGTGCTGGCTGCAAGCCGATCCGAGTAATGCAATCAGGAATACAATCAAAGAATACAGTCTTAAGAATAATCTTGAATATTTTAATCAAAAAGTACACGGAGGTTTTTTGAGAAATCTCATTATCCGAACCTCCTCAACGGGTGAAACCATGGTTATTCTTTCTTTCTATCAAGAAAATGAACCTGAGCGTAAGAAACTGCTGAATTACCTTAGCGCTGAAATCCCAAATATCAACTCCCTGATGTATGTGATTAATTCGAAAGCTAATGATACACTCTACGACCAGGATATTAAAGTTTTCAAAGGAAAGGATCACATAATTGAAGTGATGGGTGATTTAAAATTCAAAATAGGTCCCAAGTCCTTTTTTCAGACAAATACAGAACAAGCCCTGAAATTATATAACACTACAAGGATCTTTGCCGGAATACGTCCACATGAAACCGTTTACGATCTGTATACCGGCACAGGTACAATAGCGAATTTTATTGCTAAAGATGCGGGAAAAGTAGTAGGAATTGAATCAGTGCCGGAGGCTATTGAGGATGCCAGGATCAATTCCGGATTGAACCAGATCACCAATACATCCTTTCATGCAGGAGATATGAAGGATCTGCTGAATGAAGAGTTTGTAGCCAGGCACGGAAAACCGGAGGTGATTATAACTGATCCCCCAAGGGCCGGAATGCATAAAAATGTAGTTGAACAACTATTGAAATTACAGGCTCAAAGGATTGTTTATGTAAGCTGTAATCCTGCCACTCAGGCGAGAGATCTTGAAATTTTGGGCCCATTATATAAAATAGCTGAAGTTCAGCCTGTTGACATGTTTCCACATACCCACCATGTAGAAAATGTTGTACGACTGGAAAAACGCTAAGCTGAATTCCACCATTTCACATGCCAATTTTCAGATCAGTCATTTGAAATTCTATTATTTTTCCTTTACATTTTTCGGAATTTCAGCCTCCGGCCAGTCGTTTCTAAAGTCCACCCAGTATTGCCTGATGGTTGATTTAATATCTTTCCGCAATATCCATAAACCTATCAGGTTAGGAACTGTCATGATGGCAATAGTGATATAGGAAAGTGTCCAAACAACGGTAGTATCCGTAAAAGCCGCTAAAAAGAAGGCAATGATATATATAAACCTGTATATCATAACATACCGTGTCCCAAAAAGATAGGTTACCGCCCTTCCTCCGTAATACGACCATGAAATAGCTGTTGAAAAGGCGAATAATAAGAGACCTATTGATACGATATATTGCCCGTAATTCCCAAGAAAACTGTGATTAAATGCTTCTGTAGTCAACGGTGCACTATGGATCAGAGAATTGCCCCATACATGAATTTTCTCCTCATCTTTCTGAAGCCTTCCCTTCTCCACCCTGAGTTTTCCTGTAAATAATTCAGCATCCTCTTTTATTCTTACATTTTCCGCAAGAGATCTGGCATGCAAAAAGCTTATATTATTTTGTACTTTCCCCTCAACAACATTTAGTTCACCCGTAAACAGGGGCAATGTTTTTTTTCCGTGAATGTGATTCCGGAGTTCTTTAATATCTTCTTCCGATTCATCATTAAGTACCATATCCACAATTTGCATGTCAGCATCCTCGAAGCGATTATGAATTTTATCATTCCATACCCCTGAAGATAGCAGCACAAGACCTGTAAGGGTGCAAATAATGATGGTGTCAATAAAGGGTTCCAGAATAGCTACCATACCCTCCGAAACCGGTTCATGAGCTTTGGCTGCAGAGTGCGCAATAGGAGCAGAACCCTGTCCGGCTTCATTAGAGAAAAGTCCGCGGTTAACTCCTTTATTAAAGGTAAAGGCAAAACCTGCACCTAAAAAACCACCAACGGCCGCACTTCCGGTAAATGCATCACTGAAAATGGAAATAAAAGAGGGACCAATATTACTGAAATTGGTGAAAATCACGAAAAGTGCGCCCAAAAAATAGATCAGTGCCATCGCCGGCACCAGTCTGGAAGTAACTTTTGCGATTCTTTTAATCCCGCCTATGATCACAGCACCAAGCAGAACAGCAAGAACAGCCCCGGTGGCGATTCTATTGAACCCAAATGTATCGAAAAGGGAATCTGAAATACTGTTTATCTGGGGCAAACTTCCCGTTCCAAATGAAGACAGTATCGTTGCAAAGGCAAAGAAAGCACCCAGCCAGGCACCGGTTTTTATGATCTTTCCTTTCTTTGTGGTAATGTTCAGTCTCTTCTTCATATAATACATAGGACCACCGGATATGGACCCATCCGGAAGTATATCGCGGTATTTATGAGAAATGGTAACCTCAACGAATTTTGTGGTCATCCCGAACAAAGCCGTGACCAGCATCCAGAATAATGCAGCAGGGCCACCAAGATGGATGGCAAGAGCAACCCCCGCAATATTACCGGTACCTACAGTTCCCGACAATGCAGTAGTCAGAGCCTGAAAATGCGAAGTATCTCCAATATCACCTTCTTTATCGAATTTCCCTCTTACGATTTTCAATGCATGACCGAAATACCGGAATTGAGGAAATCCGAGGTAAAGGGTGAAAAATAATCCAGTACCAAGGAGCAGGAATACAAACCAGGAATGCCCGCCAATATACTGGTCGAGCCAAAGCAGAGATTCATTAATTTTATGCATTTCAGGTTTTTTTTGTTTCGGAAGAAACAAATATAGAAAAAATGTTAAGTTTTTGAGGATATTGATTTTTCAAATCCTGCTTCAGAGTCAGAAATCCACTTTTCCGCCAAGATTAACAGCTACATACAGAAACAATAATATTCCGATCACCATCAAAACACTAAATATGAATCCCCAGCTATCGGTGCGGTCCCAGCGCGTAAATTGCCATTGGGTTTTTGGAAATAACAGAAGATGATCAAAGCGATATGGATCTTTATAAGATCTTTCCATTTCTTTTATATCCTCTTCCCTATCTTCTTTAACAGGGGTTTTCATCTTAACATAAAAACGGTCCAGCACATAGCTTTCATCAGAGGTATGTTTATACAGAAAGCTGATCAGGATAATGATCAGGAAAGGTATAATTGTCCTTGTAAGCACCCGTATGGTTTCATTAAGAGAATAACTGTTATTTTGAAGTTTAAATCCAAGCGAATGGTAAAACACAAGCTCGAGGCTCAGGAGTCCGGAACCGTATTGATCGCCACTTTCATCATAATTTATTCCCTTCGTCCAGAATATCGCCTTTTGCGGCAGCTTATAATCTTTTTCGAATTTTTCACCTTCCGTCAGAGGGCGGGGCTTTGGCTTATCAGGGCGTCCCACCTCTGAAAGAGCATCCCATGACAGAATATCCTGTTCTCTCATTTCCACATCGGCAATGGTTGCGGTATAAGTGCGGGTAACGGTTTGCGGATCGGTCTGCAACAGGAGTTTTTCATTATACCTCATATTACTGAAGACAACAGGGAGAATTACCGGTAGAATAAAAAATAATAATAGAGAAACCATGATAGACCACCATACAGATCTCCGGTTTGTCCTGCGCCACAATATTCCCATCCAGAAACCGGCAGCGTATATCATACCGAATTCCCAAAGGAGCTTTAGTTGTCCGAACAAGCTGTCATTCATCAGGGTGATAAGCGCAGCCCCTATCACAACTACTGCCCCCAGCAACCTTCCCACGGAAACATAATGTTTCTCGGAACGTTTGCGAAAATACGGGCGATAAAAGGATGCCGTCAGAAGACCTGATGCGGTTATCATCATCATATCGGCAGTAGACATCAGGGCAGCCATGAGAGCTGCGATCATCAGTCCGATCAGTCCGATATTCAGGGGTCCCAGCAATTCCCGGGATGCATAGCCCCATAAGAGGTCGGGATCGGTCACTTCATTACCAAAAAGAAGGACGGCAGCAAGAGCGGTTACACCCCAGAGTACTGTTGTTATCCTTTTAAGATAAGTCCCATAAGTCAACCCGAAACGGGCATTATACTCATTTTTTGCAGAACCGGTTGCTACAAGCTGATTCGCCCCAACTGCCACATTTATAGTAGCCATTACTCCAATAGCAATAATATAATACCAGGTGAAATCAATGGAATTCGGAGATCCGAATATTTCAAAGAATGATTCCGGCAATTGTTGGTGAATTATTCGCATCGCCCCCATAAAACCTTCCCCGTCATATATCTGGTTTATCCGGGTTAATGCAAAGGGTATAAGTAAAACGCTCAGGATGATAATAAATACTCCTTGCATCATATCGCTGATAAAGGCCGCCTCCAGTCCGCCGGCTATAGAGTATAACATCACTATGAGAACTATGGTCAGAATAAGTGTCCCTTTGGGTATATGTGAAAAATTAGACCTGGGCTTCAACTTTCTCAATCTTTCCAGCTCTTCCTTTTCCTGTGTGTTAAGCAAAGTATAGTCAGCCGCTTCGAGTCTCTCCAGTTTCCTGGCCTCCATGTATTCCTTTTTTTCCGAAATTTCAAGCTCCTCAAAACTTTTGGGAGTCATAACCAGTACCGTTTTGCTCATGCCTATAAAACCCACAGAAAGCAAAAGGGTAAGACTTATGCTGGCAAGTATGGCATAGGAAGCTCCCAGAAATTTTGAGGAAAAACGCTCGGCAAAAAAATCGCCCATAGTCAGTAAACGAAGTCTCCTGTACCATACACCTGTAAACCAGTAGGAGGGAGTGGAAAAAAGCATCATCAGTGCGCTCCATATGCCTGAGGCCCCGTTATTCATTGTGGTAGTGGCAACCGAAGGACCCGTATCTGCAGAGGTTGCCTGACCAAAAGCAGCAAACATCTGAATTACTTTACCAAACTTTCTTCCCCCAAGGAAATAATCTTCCTGGTCCTTGATTCTCCGCATAGCCCAAAAGCCAATATATACGAGTACCAGGAAATATACAATAATTACAACAAGGTCAATTAACGATAATCCAAACATTTAGGATCTGCATTTAAGTTTAACACCACAGGCAATCCCTGTATTCTTTTAATCTCATTATTTCAGTCCCGGCAAGCAAAACTGCTCCCAAACCATGTGCCCCTCCTTTTTCGACAGGGATGTTGTAATAAAAAGGGAGATCTTGTTTGATATTAAAGCCGGTACTCACATTATTAAGTTCCCCATCATAGGAAATATTCTCTCTCAGGCCCTTCCACCCATTTACAGCTATTGATGAGTAAATATTATCAATCCAGCCTTTGTTAACTGCACGGGCAACTGCATAACTAAACATAGCGGTTACTGAGGTTTCCAGCCATGCATCTTCTTTATTGAGCAACTGCCGCCACATTCCATTCTGACTCTGATAACGGGAAAAACCAATAATTTGCTTTAGCAAAATCTCAATAATTTCCTTTCTTTCAGAATGGTCGTGAGGCATAAAATCAAGGAGATCGCAAACTGCCATGGCCACCCAGCCATTCGCTCTTCCCCAGTGAGCTACTCCAAAAGTATCGGATTCACCATACCAGCAATGATGATAGAGCGAGCTAACCGGCGAAAACAGCCTTTTGTGAAAATTCTTTACCTGGAGAATGGCATCATTAAGATATTCTTCTTTATTTGCTAATTTACTGTATCTCACTAGAAAAGGAACACTCATGTATAGGTCATCTGCCCACATAGTGGTTCTGTCAAAACGTCGCCTGACAAATGTTCCATCCTTCAGCCTGTCCTGCTTATTACGGATATAAATGGCCGTTTCTTCTATCCTTTTCCTGTATTCATCCTTTTGTTTTCTTAAAAAAGTTTCTATCAATGATGCCCCCAGTGCTCCGCAATCGTCAAGGCGATCCATTCTGAAATACTGATGAAAAGGAGCTGCAGGGATGCCTTCATCGAAAAGTTTTTTAAAAAAAGTAAGGTTGGCAAAAGCAAAATCAAAATAGGCATGTGGATAAGTGAGGTATTTTTCTTCATTCAATTCCTCTCCCAGACGAAACATACCGATATTAATTACACCATTCCAGTACTTCCAGTCGGTATGCCCACTCAGTAATTTCACCTCAGCACCGGGCCGGATATCCGATGAATTTCTGTATTCTTTCCCCTCATAAAGAAAGCCATACGTTGACTCTCCAATAATGCGGTCGGCAAGCCTCCGAATAATTTTTTCCACACCGGCTCTCTCCGGAGGCTGATGAATTGTTTCTTCCTCATTTACATAGGGCGAAGTAATCTTTCGTTCCATTATTTTCTATATTTCACAGATCCTATTCCAAAATTAAACTTCCCAATCCAGATATCGGACATTATGGACAGACACTAATTAAACCAGCAGCCAAAATAAGTAAAGCCTGAAAATCTAAAAGGTAATTCCGTGCCAATTAGCGTGGAAAATTCTCCCGGATAATAATTCAATCCTCTTTTTCTAAGGAAATTCTGATTTTGGGAAGATGCTGAGGATAGTTTTCCCTGAGAAAACGGATAAGTTCTTCACGGATATGAACTCGCAGATCCCATGCGGAAGGAGAATCTGCTGCAGACATGAGTGCTCTTATTTCCATCAATTTATCTGTTGTACCGGTAACCTGGACATTAGCTACATTTCCATCCCAGAAACTTACTTCTTTTATAATTTCATTAAATGCCTCTCTTAATTTATCAACGGGAAATCCGTAATCGGTATAAATGTAAACGCTTCCCAGGATATCGGAAGAATTCCGGGTCCAGTTCTGGAAAGGTTTTTCTATAAAATAAGTTGTAGGAAGGATCAATCTTCTTTTATCCCAGATCCGGAGAACCACATAGGTAAGGGTAATTTCCTCAATCCAGCCCCACTCTCCCTCCACTACCAGAACATCATCAAGACGGATGGGCTGTGTAATGGCGATCTGGAAACCGGCCAGAACCGTTCCCAGCATCTTCTGAGCTGCAAATCCAAGGATTAGACCAGCAATACCGGCAGAAGCAAATAAGCTGACACCCAGACTGCGGATCGACTCAAATGTCATTAACGAAAGTGCAATAGCCAGAAAAACAATCAGAAAAACAAGAATCCGTTCGATTATCCGGAACTGGGTCATGATCTTCCTGACCTTCAGGTTGTCTTTCTGACTAATGTCCAGCCTGTTGAATATCAAGGTCCGGCTTATCCTTACGGCATTTATGGATATCCATGCGACAGCAAATATCGTCAGTATGTTCAAAACATCTTTTAATGGCTTTATTATTTCCGGATCGGAAATTAAAAGGTCAATGTTCAGACTTATCGCTACAAGCACAATAAAAAAGGTAAAGGGGATCATGGCCTTTCTGAAAACCCCCTGACTACGGGTCCTGCCACTTGAGAGTTTTAGCTCTTTTCTTATCTTATGAACAAGGTACCAGCCCAAAGTTACCGCTGCAAGAACTATAGCCAGGGTAATAATAAGAGAATCAAAATTTTCTGTTTTCAGATTTTCAGGCATATTATATTTCTTTTTGGGAATGAGAGTTTACAAACAGAATATTTCCCATTTTATCAAAGCCGGTAAACAACTGTTCTCCCTGATGCTTCACAGCGTCTTCCCTGAAACCTATGAGAGTAAGGCCAGCTTCATGGCTTCTTTCATTAACGATCTTTTTATATCCCGTTCCCGGATCTTCCGGAATTATCTCAATATTTTTTGCTGTTATGGGTAATCTTCCCTTTGTAATGAGCTCTTCCAGTTGCTTCCTGGTTTCAGACTCTTTTCCCTGTTTACAGAGATCGAATATTTTTATATTACTCTTTTTCCAGTCCGGATGTCCTAAAATGATATAACTGAGGAGTATGAGCAAATGAGAATTTTCCTGATCCGTAATTCTTATCCATACGTGAATATCTTTCTTAAAACCGAAAGGTATTGTGCTAGAGCCGAGGATACAAATATCAAATTTCCCGGCTTTAACAAGTGCGAGATTATCAAGTATTTCAGTTAACTCCCCGGGATTTTCCATAGCATATTCGAACATTACCATATTATTCTCCATTCCTGATATTCCGGGGAGCTGTATGGCTTGTGCTATAGCTGAGGTATAGGAGGGAGAAAGAAGGGTATCTATATACACATGATTTTTATATTTATCATACTTCTGAATTAGTCGTTGAAGATCTTCTGCAGCTTTTTGGCTTTCTTCAGTTGAATAATAACCATTTTTCAGGTGGATATATGTACCGAAACCATATTTAAAGGAAATCCAGTTAAGTACCATAAACAATCCTTCTCTTTTGAAAGAATGTTTGTTAATGGATATTGCAGAAGGTCTCCATTCTTTATTTTCTCTGCTTTTTGCTGTTTTTTGCAGATAGACCTGCAAGTTCCGGTTTATTTGAAATAATGAATTTGTAAAAATTGCCTCAAGCCCCTTCCGGTCACTATGAAAATGATTTGTCAGCGAATAAATAACAATCATCAGAATTACAGCCAGGATAGCATAGATAAAATTTATGGCAAACATCAAGACTGCTGCAAAGATAAATCCCATTAGTGATATATACCACCGTGAACGGAATGAGGGACGATAGGACGGAGAGCTTCCGAAATGATTCAGAAAAGATATCAGGCAGAGAGAACCATAGGTTACCATAAAAAACATGGAAATAATCCCCGCTACAGCATTCACATTTCCCGCAGCAACAAATATTAATGCAATGAAAACGGTAAAAAGGGTTGCATTATAGGGTTCTCCTGTGTCTTTTCTGGTAATGCGAAATATATTATTAACCTTCGCAGAGGGAAGTGAACGGTCTTTGGCAAGCGCCTGCAATGTTCTGGGTGCAACCATTATGGAGCCGATTGCCGAAGAAATAGTGGATGCTGCCAGGCCCAGCGGAATGAGGTATTTTCCGGCAATAGCAATATCAGCCATAACCATTTGTTCATTAACCAGTCGATCAACACTTGCAGCATTTTTGAATTTCCATGCAATAAAAATATAAACAATCATTCCACTAAAGGTGGCGAGAACGGTTCCCAGAGGAATGGAACGAGAGGGCTTTTTTAGCTCACCCGATAAGCCAACTCCGGCGGTCATACCGGTAAATGCCGGAAAGATTATCGCAAAAACGAAAAAGAACTGGTCTTTATTTGTAAAAGCTGCATTTGATAAAGAAAAACCTGCCCTTTCGGAATAACCCGTTTCACCTAAAAAAAACATTACCAGGGAAAGAAATAAAATCCCGACAACTATATACAGAGCCTTAACTCCCATATTTGCACCTTTTTTGAGAATCAGAACAGAAAGGCCAAGCATAGCAGGAATGCTTATTGCCTGTCGGGGCAGATCAAATCCGTAACGGCTTTTTACAAGATTAAAAAGCGGCTCAAAAGCTTCGGTAAAAGCAATTACATAGAAAGCAACGGATATTGCCTGTGATAAAAACAGTGCCAGCCCAATGGTAGCGCCAATGTTCAGTCCGAAAGACCTGGAAATTATAAAATACTCTCCCCCGCCTTCTACCCGCCTGTTAGTAGCAATTTCGGAAATTGCCAGGGCTGTGGGTATAGTCACCATATGACCCAGTAAAATAATCAGCATTGTACCGGAAAAACCCAGGGTCCCCACGGCAAAACCAAAACGAAGAAATAAAATGGCACCCAGTATTGTTGCTATGGCAGTGAAAAAAACCGGTGCTGTTCCGAAATTTTTTGATGCAGGCATAGATCGTATTTAAAAGAATGATTGTTAAATCTAAGATAAAAAAAATGATAATGATAATCACTTTTTTCAATAAAACACAAACAGTTGCATGAAACAATTGAACAATACTAAAAAATTAATACATCTACCGGGTTCTATCAAACACTTGCCCTAAAAGTGATTATCTGCAAGCCTCGATATTTTCCTTGCTGCAAAAATAATATATTATTGCCAGTGTCCAATTATAAGTTAGTCCTGTCCATAATGTCCGTTTGCTACGTTATGCTCGCCGGGAAATTGGTCATCCGTCTCGGGCGGACTCCGCATTTCCCGGCTTGTGCTACCTCCGCCTGAGCCGGATAAGGCGACACGCGGTCACAAGCCTTGCAACCGAACATTATGATCCAGACATCCGACTTTATGGGCAGACTCCACTTACACTCTCACCAGTACCGATTTATCGGTACGACTTACAAGATAATGCTCAAACATTATCGACTAACTCCTCCAGGATGAGAAGCAGAAAAATCTACTTACCCCTTCAGTAATAAATCAGAATGCTAAATTTATTTGTGTATTTTTCATGTTCACAGTAAGAAGAAAGTGATTATACCGCTGGGAAGGGATCATGTTTTTTACGATATTTGTCGTTTATTTGATTTACACGCTAATCTGAATGGATCTTATCACCAGTACAAAAAACACTCAGATAAAGAATCTTCTGCAGCTCGAAAAGGCCCGGAACAGGAAAAAATATAAGCTTTTTATCATTGAGGGATACAGGGAAACAGACAGAGCTCTCCGATCGGGTTATGAATTTGATAAAGTGTTTTATTGTCCGGAACTTGATAATTTTAAACACGAACAATTTATAAAGGATTTTCCGGCAACCGGGAAATTCCCGGTTGCTGATAATGTTTTTTCAAGGATCGCTTACAGGGATAACAATGACGGAATACTGGCCGTGGCGAAAATGAAAAAGCATAGTCTGGAATCATTCACTCCTCCTGAAAAAGGGCTCTATTTGGTGATCGAGTCGGTAGAGAAACCGGGGAACCTTGGCGCCATTTTAAGGACTGCCGATGCGGCAGGAACGGATGCATTATTTATTTGCGATAACCAAACAGATTTATATAATCCGAACGTCGTCAGGTCCAGTCTGGGCTGTCTGTTCAGCAACAAAGTCATAAAAATAGCCTCAGAAGAAGCAATCCGGTTCTTTAAGGAGAATAATATCTCTGTGTTTTCATCGGCTTTACAGAATAGCACACTTTATTATGAAACGGATTTCACAGGAGCTTCGGCAATAGTTCTGGGATCGGAAGCCCATGGTTTATCGGATATATGGAGAAAGAATGCGGAAAGAATCATCCGAATCCCCATGGCAGGCATTGCCGACTCACTTAATGTTTCATCTGCGGCGGCAATTCTGGTTTTTGAAGCAGTACGTCAACGGAAAGAGTGAATATGTTTTTCTATATCTGTTTTCGCCTAAACTAAAAAAGAATAACTTTGTTGTAGAA
>CAYRTD010000089.1:0-17226 GCA_964426915.1 uncultured Bacteroidaceae bacterium
TACGATGAATCAGTACAATAAGAATTGAGGAAGGAAACGGTGATCGGTGATCGGTAATCGGTATGGGTGCCCCGGTAAAAGTTATCAATAGCAACACTAACCCCGACAGGCATACGCAACAGGGGTTAAACTGGAATAGGAAGGTGTGCCTCCTGCTTCCTACTTCCTCAAGATCCTTACGCTTCGCTCAGGATTCAGTTCAACCATGCATTTTTCAGTTCACCTTCGGTTCCTGAAAAATGGGTTTCACTGAACTTCCTACTGCCTACTTCTTCCTCCCTACTTCTTCCTGCTTACTTCTTACTTCTTCCTTCTTCCTGCTTCCTGCTTACTTCTTACTTCTTACTTCTTCCTGCCTACTGCCTCCAAACCATTTCTCCTTATATTTGTTACAAAAAAAAACAATATGAGCAAACTTACAATTATCCTGATTATTCTCTTTTCTACACTTTCTCTTACAGGACTGATTATTTCCCAGACTCTTTGGGTTTCAAATGCTCTTAGCCTGGCCGAAAAACAACATGCGCACCGGGTCGACCTGGCTCTGGATGATGTTCTTGAAGAACTGGTCGATAAAAAAGATTCCATTAAAATAAAAAACAAACTGGAAGGTGACTCTCTTTTTGAAGCCAATAGTTTGTTTGAGGTACTGGATACGGTATTTCTCAGAACACTTATGGAAAAGTACGTTGATTATCACGATCTCAATGAAGAATATTACTATTCGATTGTAAAAACATCAACTGATTCTGTATATTATTCTTCCGAAAACAAAACCATCGACAGGGAAAATATGAAAGTTCATAAAGCCTGCCTTTATTGTATATGGAAAAAAGATTATTATCATCTGCAGGTGTTTTTTCCCGAAGTTCGTCAAAACGCACTCGTAAATATGTCCGCCTGGATGATCTCTTCAGGCCTTTTCCTATTTATTATGATATTTAGCCTGTTTTATACCATTATGACGATCATCCGTCAGAAAAAAATATCCAGAATAAGAGACGACTTTATCAATAATATCACACACGAATTTAAAACTCCCATCGCTACTATTTCTCTTGCTTCAGAGGTTCTGCTGAAAGCAGAAACAGGACAGGATAACAAACGGATCTCCAATTATGCACGGGTAATTTACGATGAAAACCGAAGGATGCGGGAACAGGTAGACAGGGTGCTTCAGATGGCGGTTCTTGATAAAAACCGCTACAACCTGAACAAGAAACCAACAAACCTGGATGAACTGATAAGAAATAATGTAAATAATCTTTGCCTTGAACACTGTGAACGGGAAGTTAAGGTAAAAGACATGTTGGCTGCGGCAAATCCTGAAGTAAACGTTGATCCGATCCATATGGGAAATATTATTAATAATCTCGTCAGTAATGCCATAAAATATTCTGAAGGTATACCCAACATAACTATTCGCAGCAGAAATGAAAAGGGAAATTATATTTTTTCGATAGAGGATATGGGAATTGGTATAAAAAAAGAAGATCAGAAACAAATATTCGACAAATTTTACCGTGTATCCACAGGAAACATCCACAATGTAAAAGGCTTTGGATTAGGTCTTTACTATGTAAAATCCATAGTAGAAGCCCATAACGGGAAAATAATTATTGATAGTGAGTATGGAAAAGGTACAAGATTTGATGTTATTCTTCCACAATAGAAACATTAGACTCATGTTTGTGTTATAGATATATAGTTTTCTCTTATAGTTTCGTTTGTTCTTTAAGGGAAAAATGCTATATCAAAAACCGGAACAGATGAAAAAGAATAAACCGAAAATATTGCTGGTTGAAGATGATACGAATTTGGGGTTTGTCCTGAACGACTATCTGAGTATAAGCAGCTACGACCCGACACTTGCCAAAGACGGTAATGAAGGACTGGAAATGTTTAAATCGGGGAATTATGACCTTTGTATTCTTGATGTAATGCTTCCTTTTAAGGATGGTTTCACGCTTGCTGAAGATATTCGAAAGATCGAGCCTAACGTACCCATTATTTTTCTCACCGCCAAAACAATGGAAAAAGATAAGATCAAAGGCTTCAAATCCGGTGGTGATGATTATATAACCAAGCCTTTCAGTACAGAGGAATTAAGTCTGCGTGTGGAAGCCATTCTCAGAAGATCCAAATATTCAATAATCAAAAATGATGAATCAACAGAATTCAAATTAGGTAATTACAGCTTTGATTATACAAATTATATATTGCATTCTCCTACCGGTGAACGAAGGTTAACAAAAAAAGAAGCTGAAGTCCTTCGTCTCCTTTGTCTTAATAAGAATCAGATCGTTAAAAGAGAAGTCGCTCTTAAAAATATCTGGGGAGATGATGACTATTTCATGGGTAGAAGTATGGATGTATACATCACCAAATTAAGGAAGTTTCTCAAAGAAGATGAGAAGGTTTCAATTGTGAACATCCCAAGAACCGGTTTTAAACTGGAAATAAAGGAGTAGATCTTTTATGAATATTGAAAAAGAACAGCGAATTGATAAATTTCTCTGGTCGGTAAGGATTTTCAAAACCCGAGCCCTTTCTGCCGAAGCTTGTAAAAAAGGTAAAGTCATTATCGATGATATTGAAGCAAAACCATCCAAAACAGTTAAGGCTGGTGATATGATTAGCGTAAAAAAACCTCCCGTAAATTATAGCTATAAAGTTTTGGACGTTCCCAAAAACAGGGTTTCTGCAAAGCTTGTGGAAAATTATATTGATGATCAGACTCCCGAAAATGAACTGGAAAAATTAAAAATGTCCGATTCTTTTTTTATTAAACGCGACCGGGGAGCAGGAAGGCCCACAAAAAAAGAAAGACGGGAAATTGATAAACTTAAAAGATAATTATTATGCTTGTTGCCCAGCAAAAAAGAAAAGAAAATGTTGCCGAATATCTTCTCTATATGTTTCAGATCGAAGACATAATTAGGGCTTTCAAATTCGATATTGAGGAGATCGATAAGTCTCTTGTTAGTCAGTACAAAGAAGATTATTCCGTAAAACGTGAGATCCGGGAATGGTATAAGTCCATTATCACCATGTTGAAGGAAAATAATTTGGAAAAATCAGGACATATTCCCATGGTTCAGGGCCTGATGAATAGTCTGAATGACATTCATCTAAGCATGTTAAAGAAAAAGGATGAGCAGGAATATATTGAATTAAATGCCGCCTGTCGTCCCGCTATTGAAGAATTAAAGCTTAAATCGGGGGATCCGGAAAAAAACGATATAGAAGTATGCCTTAACGGCCTTTACGGATTGTTAATGTTAAAGATCCAACAAAAAACCATTAATCCGGAAACAGAAAAAGCATTCGATAACATCTCTAAATTGATTGCCCTGCTCAGCATGAGATTTCATGAGATTGAAGAAGGAAGAAAAGAGTTATAGCAATTAGCACTTTAACTCTATTCGTATTATGTTAGCAGAATATTTCGAAGCATCTTCTATAGGAAAATCAGAAAGAATAAGACAAACCCACACCAAATACTTCCTTAATCTGCAGGCTCCCCTCACCTCCGTCTTCCCGCTCCACAACCACATCCTGATCCCAGATCAGCATGGTATTGATAGTTGCTGAAAGAAATTTATTTATTTTCATTGCCAGAAGAAAATCTGCATTTATGTCAATCTTCTCAGGGTCTTTCAGGTAATTTGAAAAGAAATTAATATTTGAACTGAAATCAACATTTTCCATCAGTCGCAATTTATAGGCAACTTTCAGGTATCCACCAATTTCCGCCCGGAATTTACTTCCGGGATCCACACCGAATTTACCCAGAGAAGATAAAGAATCATTCATAACAAAGGTGTATTTCCCGGTTACCGGAGAAATATATATCTGTAAATTATCGGAAGCTTTATATTCCATCCCAATGGAAGTTGTAAGGTAAGCCGGAGCGAAAAAATCGGAAATCATTACTGAATCATTGGGATAATCATATCCCTCAGCAAATTGGGTGCGGAAATTCAGTAAAGCGCTGTAAAACCATTTTTCAGATGCCTGAACTCCATATTGGGATGAAAATTCAATTCTGTCATTACTTTTCCTGGTAAGGATATTGTCCCCTCTTCCCTGACTTATAAGGCCATATCCGAGATCAAGTTCGTTTTCCCAGCTAATATTATCTTTACGGTAATTAAGAAACATGTTCAGCAGTGCAGCTCCGGAAAGACTGGGTTCGCCACCGGCAGCCCATTGATAAAGCGCAACCTGTGACATGGTAAGGGTTCCTACTCCGCCAAAGTTCCATGCAGTATCCTCATCATTTTCTTCCTGCCCGTAAAGAGAAAATATAAAAAGAGAAAATAGAATAACAGTAAATAATTTTTTCATAATTATGCTTTTTTAAAAATCACTAAACCTGCAATATTCCTACAAATAAATTTATTGTGGAAACAGATTTAGTGGTAAAATTTCTTCTATTTTGATCAAAAACTAAAAAAATTTAATGAAAATACTGTTAAAGCCAACAAAAAAAAATTAAAATAGTTTACTCAAACATAAACACACATCGATTCGATGGCATGCACTTTACCGGCTTCATTGAAGAAACCTCTCTGAGTATGAAGGATCCGGAATATAACAGCTATCTCTTTTACCAAAGATACGATATCGATTCCTGGCTGTCAGATCATATAAGTAATCCCGGATAAAACGGGGTAGAAAGATCAGGTAATATATCAGACTGAACGGGAATTTCATTTTTCGACTAATCCTTAATGCTGCATCGGATCTGTGATGTAATATACCGTTTTCCAGAAGTATGAGAGAATCCGGTTCAGACCCCTCAGCATATAAACCAGGAAAATTCTTTTTCACATAATCAGATTGAAGTGAGCTAAAATAATGGTAACCTGATCGTTCATATTTAAGAATAAACTGAACAGAGCCTGTACACAGGTTACAATAACCATCAAAGAAGATTACGGACTTGTTGTGAGGTTTACTTTGCATTGGAGCGGTTTTGTAAAGAGTATAACAGTGCGGAGGGGGGAATGTTTTTTGTGGGGAGAAGGTGAGGGGAGGGGGGAAGGGTGATCGGTAATCGGTGATCGGTGATCGGTGATCGGTGGTCGGTGATCGGTGATCGGTGTGATCGGTGATCGGTGGGATCGGTGATCGGTGGGATCGGTGATCGGTGGGATCGGTGGGACGGTAACCAATTTATGAGTCGAACCCACCCTGGTCATAATGAAGAAAGATCGGCGGAAATATCAAAGTCCTGACTGTAAAGTAAGAAAATGATGTACTATGTTACCGTAAATATACATTACGAACATGCCCTATATAAAAACGATGGAAATCATTTTTCGGATAGTTTCTGGTAATCAGATCTTTCAGGATAAAATTATCAGGCTTCAGGTTGTCGGCGTAAATTTTTTCACATTCCATAATGAGTCGGGACTGTTCGAAAGCAATATTTCCGGATTCAGTGGAAAAGACTTTCAATCCTGTTTCGGCAGCTTTGTCGAAATCTCTCCCCGACTTGCTGCCGCAGAAATTAAGGATATCCTTGTATTTATTATCAAAAAATGACAGGGTGAAATATTTTGATTTTTCAGCAAACTCAAAGGTATAACGTTGAGGACGGATAAAACAAACAGCAACCGGAAGATTCCATAAGACCCCCATTGTTCCCCAACTTGCGGTCATGGTATTCCATGACTCCATATTCCCTGCAGTGATGAGCATCCAGTCTTTACCGATGGACTTAAAAACATTACCCTGAATTTTTTCCGGAGTTATTTTCTGAAATTCTTTATTCATTTTTCTTAGCTTATCTGATTGTGGCATCAAATATCCGAAAGAAAAAACATATTATAAAAAGTTTCGGGGAAAAACTTGGACAGTTAGTCTGTCAATAAAGAAATAACCAACAGTTTGGAAGCAGAATATTTTTAAATTAGTATATGTCTAAACTTAATTTATTTGACAACCGGCAGAAAAGAGGCTGTCTTACATGTAAATCTTTATTTAAAGGTACCAATTCTCCGGGTATTTTTTGATTATCGCAAACTATTTGCTGGGGACTAAAAAGTAATAATCTTTTTAGTTTTGGGATACTTACAAATTGAAAGTATCCCCCCATTTGCCCCACCCAAGCCCTGGGGGAGGGTTTGGGTGGGGCAAGAAGGAGGAATGCTTTCAGATTGTAAGTTCTTTTAAAAAGATTATTACTTTTTAGAAAGCCTCCTTTCAGAGCAAAAAAACAATTCTTAGGCATTCGCTTTCAATATGTAAGAATTCCAGGATCGATATGACTTTTCAGAAAGCTGCAAAACAATTGACTGCAAGAGAAAAAGTTTCATCTGCATACAAATCCTTATCTATTCCCTTCAGAAATGATACAGTTTTACAGTGAAATATTTTTACTATCTTAGACCGCGTAAAACTAATAACCCTGTCCATATCTACAATGCATATAACGCTGTAATTCAGTGCTGTATGTATTGTGGTGGGTAATAAAAACATCAGCATGAGAGAAGCTCTGGAAGTTCTTGACAACCTGCACCTAAATTTTTCTCAGGAAGGTCTTTTTACACTTAACCTCATTCTTGCTTTTATTATGTTTGGAGTTGCCCTGGAGATCAAGCTAGAACATTTCAGAAAGATACTTCAAAATCCAAAAGCGACTGTTATTGGTTTTATTTCACAGTTCTTTTTTCTGCCAGCCGTTACCTTCATTGTTATATTATTATTAAGTAACCTTGTCACTCCCACCATAGCCCTGGGGATGATACTTGTTTCTTCCTGTCCGGGAGGCAATATTTCAAACTTCATCTCTTCACTTGCCAAAGGTAATATTGCCTTATCGGTGAGTCTCACAGCGGTGGCCACTATTTCGGCTATTATTCTGACTCCCCTGAATTTCGCTATCTGGGGGAAGCTTTATATCATGGCTTATAACGTCAAGCAAACACATCTTCTTCAACCCATTACTATTGATCCCCTGGAAATGTTCAAAACGGTATTCATCCTTCTGGGAATTCCGCTGATCCTGGGGATGTTCGTGAATCATAAATTTCCGAAAATAACAGCCAGGGTGGTTAAACCACTGAAGAATTTGTCAATTCTTCTTTTTGTAGCCATAATAACAGTCATGTTTACCAAAAACTACGATAATTTTATAAAACATATTTATTATGTTTTTTTAATCGTCTTATTCCATAATGCTATTGCACTGACAACAGGCTTCAGTTCTGCATCTCTCTTTAAGCTTTCTTCACTCGACCGCAGATCCATTACCATTGAAACAGGTATACAGAATTCGGGGCTTGCGCTGGTTTTACTGTTCAATCCGAACATTTTTCCGGAAACCATAACCCTTAACGGAATAGAAAGGCCACTGGAAATAGGTGGAATGGCATACATTGCAGCATGGTGGGGGATCTGGCATATCATTGCCGGTTTAAGTCTTGCCGGAATTTGGTCGCGTATACCTGTCGGTGAAGGCACAAAACTAATTGGACGCTTAAAAAAGAATAACTAGATAATGTCAGAGAAAAGAGAAAATATTCAACGACCAAGGTTTGGGTATACCTTGTTAAAAAGCTATGAAAAATTTTGCTTTGATAGGTATTATAAACATATACAGGTAATAGGCAGGGAGAATATCCCTTATACCAAGCAGTATATCTTTACTCCAAACCATCAGAATGCTCTTATGGATGCACTGGCCGTGGTGAACTCTGCAAGAAAAGACACTGTCTTCTTTGCCCGCGCGGATATCTTCAGAAATAAACGACAGGCAAATATACTCAGGTACCTTAAAATGCTTCCAATTTACCGGATTAGGGATGGAGTTGCTGAGCTATCAAAGAATGAAGAAGTTTTCGCTTCAGCCACCGCCGTACTCGAAGATCATGTCCCTATTTGTATTATGCCGGAAGGCAACCATGGTGAGAAAAGACGTTTAAGAAAGCTCGTCAAGGGTGTTTTCCGGATCGCTTTCCGTGCTCAGGAAAATTTTGATAGTAAAGATGGTGTTAAGCTTATTCCTGTGGGTCTGGATTACAGTCATTATGTTAAGTTTTTTCAGGATATTCTGATAATTTTCGGACCTGCTGTAGAAGTTTCCGAATACCAGGAAATATATAATGAAAATCCGGCTAAAGGAATTAATGAACTGAAGAACAGACTGGTAGAAGAAATGAAAAAAATAATGATACACATTGAAACTGAAGAGTTTTATGATGTATACCAGTCTTTGCGGAGCTATTACAACAACCGGATGAGAAAAAAGGCAGGCATTGTCGGGAGAACTCATTACGACAGATTCCGTGCCGATAAATTGATGATCAGGGCACTGGACAAGAATCTGGAAAGCAATTTGGCTGCAATCGAACATCTGGCCGGTGTCGTGAGAAATTACCGAAACGGGCTAGAAGATCTGAATCTCAGAAACTGGATATTCGAGAGATCGGGATTCACAAGTAAAAAGATCTTCTATAAAAGGATTGGCCTTATACTTTCATTTCCGGTATTTCTTTACGGTTATATAAATAACTGGTTGCCTTTTAATTTACCTGTCCGAAGGACAAAAAGCATAAAAGACAAGCAATTTCACAGTTCATTTAAACTTGTTCTGGGTATGATCTACTTTCCCGTTTTCTATGCTCTTCAGACCATAGTGGTGGGCTTAGCCTCCGGCCCGGCCTGGATTCACTGGTTATACCTCATAAGCCTTCCGGCAACAGGCTATTTTGCCCTGTTCTGGTCCATATGGTATAAGCGTTGGAAAGCTGGTCTCAAGTACAGAAAAATGAAAAAAGCCCGTGATCCTGAAATACTTGAACTCGAACATTTTTATTTTACTATAAATAAGATAATGGATGAGTTGGTAGATGATTATCTTGAAAAAATGAAACAGAAAGGGTGATGAATGAAACTTCATCATAGGCGTTCTTAAAAACTATCTATTTGAAATAATAAATCTTATTAATTACTGTATTAACAATAATAAAACTCTTCCGGACAAGTATTTAAAGGTAATGAACAAATCAATCAGAAAATATTTCCGCAACCGGATTGTGTGGGTAACTGGTGCTTCTTCCGGAATTGGTGAGGCTCTGTCTAAAGAACTGGCTTCTTCAGGTGCACAGCTTATATTGTCATCACATGAGCCCGAGGAGTTGGAAAGGGTTAAAAGAGAAATCGGGGAAACAGAACATGAACCCGTCATTATATCCTTCGATCTATCAGATGATAAAGGAGTGGAGAATGCTGCCGGAAAGGCCCTCGAAAAGTTTGGAAAGGTCGATATATTTTTTAGCAATGGCGGGGTCTCCACACGGGCGACAGCAATGGAAACTTCAGTCGAGGTTGACAGGAAAGTAATGGAAATAAACTATTTTTCAGGAGTGATCATTACGAAAAAATTACTACCAGGGATGATTTCTGAAGGCTTCGGACATATCGTGGCAACCAGCAGTATATCAGGCAAATTTGGATTTCCTCTCCGTTCAGCCTATGCTGCAAGTAAACATGCCTTACACGGCTTTTATGAATCAGTGTGGACTGAACTTCATGGCAAAGGAATCAGGACTACGCTGATTTTACCGGGCAGGGTTAAAACGAATATTTCTTTTCACGCACTTGATAAGGATGGAAAAGAATATGGGAAAATGAGTCAGGGTCAAGCTGAAGGTATAGACCCGGATATTTGTGCCCAAAAAACCCTTCTTGCAGTCAGTAAAAACAAAAGGGAAGTGCTTATCGGTGGTAAAGAATTGATAATGCCCAGATTAAAGCAATATTTTCCAGGAATTTTTTATAAACTTGTAATTAAAATTGATCCTTCATAAGCAAAGCATACTTTTATGCAAAAAATTTAGTGATCTTAGATCTTATCTCATTTTATTGAAAAAGTGAAAATAAAAAAATGAAGAACAAAATCATAAGCGGAATTCAACAGATAGGAATTGGTGTTGAAAATGTGAAGGAGGCATGGAAATGGTACAAGGATAATTTCGGAATTGATATCCGCATTTTTGAAGAATCAGCATTGGCGGAATACATGCTTCCCTACACCGGTGGAGAGCCAAGAATGAGACATGCAGCTCTGGCAGTGAATCTTATGGGAGGTGGAGGATTTGAGATCTGGCAATATACTGAGAGACAACCTCAACCTCCTGTGAACAAAATTCGTTTAGGAGATTACGGGATCTTTTGTGCCAAGATAAAAAGTCCGGATGTAAAAGCTACCCTGGATAATTTCAAAAGAAAGAATCTGAATGTGAATGGTCTTATGAAATGTCCCGACGGCAGAGATCATTTTTTCATGAAAGATCCTTTCGGTAACCTTTTTCAGATAGTAGAGAGCAAAGCATGGTTCCGGCCTGACCGCCGGAAATTTACCGGTGCTGCTTCCGGTGCCATTATTGGGGTCAGCGATATTGAAAAGGCCAGACAGGTGTATTCAAAAATATTAGGCTATGACACAATCGTTTATGAAGACACAGGAGTATTTAATGATTTCAAACCCTTAAATGGTGGCTCATCTGAATATCGCAGGGTTTTGCTTAAACATAGTAAGGACAGAAAGGGCGGATTTTCAAGATTATTTGGCCCCAGTGAAATAGAACTTGTTCAGAGCATTGACGAACCACGTCAGCCAATATTCAAAGACCGTTACTGGGGAGATCTCGGATTTATTCATCTTTGTTATGACATCATTGGGATGGACTCGCTGAGAAAAGAGTGTAAAGAGATCGGATATCCCTTTACCGTCGACAGTGACATCCACCCGGAGGGAGATAGTTTTGATATGGGTGAAGCTGCAGGACACTTTTCTTACATTGAAGATCCCGACGGAACACTCATCGAATTTGTGGAAACCCATAAGATCCCCATAATAAAAAAACTCGGGTGGTACCTGAACCTTAAAAAGAGAAATCCCGAGAAACCCCTTCCCGACTGGATACTTAAAGCGCTTAAATATAGCAGGGTTAAAGATAAGCAACTCGACCGTTAGAGTAAGGGTGTGAACAGACACTATTTCGCAACGCTCAACATTTTATAGAGCACCGGAACAACAACAAGGGTAAGAAAAGTGGATACAAGCAGTCCGCCAATAATCGTCCACCCCATCGGAGCCCATAGTGTTCCTCCCTGCAATGTGAGCGGGAGTAATCCTCCTATCGTTGTCAGTGTAGTAAGGATTATAGGTGTAAACCTTGTTTCTCCGGCCTCCATGAGGGCATTATCCAAAGATTTTCCTTCCCTCTGCAGAATATTTGCATAATCTACCAGAATAATAGAGTTATTCACGACTATGCCTATAAGACTGATAAGCCCTATAAATGCCGTAAAAGAGAATGTATTGCCAGTAATGTAGAGCGCGAAGGTGGAGCCGATCAGCGCAAGGGGTATGGCCGAGAAGATGATAAGAGGTTGCAGAAACGAACCGAATTGTAAAATTAATACAGCAAAAATGGCAATCATGGCAATCAAACTGGCTTTTACCATTCCCTCAAAACTTTCTTCCCGGCTTTCAATTTCTCCGGTATATTTATAGCTATATGCTTTTGGCCAGTTAAATCCGGCAATTTTTTTGTCCAGCTCATCAACAACCTGATCAAGATTATAACCCTTTTCAATATCACCTATTATGGTGGCATCACGCGATAAATTATGATGAGAGATAATCCCGGGAGCTCTTTTGTATTCCATACTGACCAGGTGCCTTAAGGGAATCATTTCACCATTTAGTGATTTGATATAAATCTTCTGCAGATCCTGAAGGTTGACTGATCCTTCAAACGGCAGTCGCAAAACAATTCCATATTGCTTACCCGAATTATCTCTGAATATGGAAGCCTCCGACCCGGCTATTGCTGTGCGCAGAGTCATGTCAATTGCATGTACGGGAACACCCGACATACTGGCTTTTTGCCGGTTAATCCTGAACCATATATCGGTACTTCTTTTATCAAGATTGTTGTCGGAATTTACGATCCCGGGGGTATTTTCCACCAGGTTATGGATTCGTGAAGAAATGGATCTGAGGGTATCTATATCCTCACCGGTAATTTTTATAGTAAGTGGTGCCTCAATTGGAGCTCCCTGTTCGAATTCCTTGACATCGATCCTAGCTCCGGGATAGGAAGAAAAAGTACTCCGCAGATCTGCTATCAGAGCATCAAATTTTTCCACTTCGTATTCATAAAGTTCGACGAATATTTCTGCAAAAGTGCTCTCATTTCTTCTGGGAAACGTATTATAATATATCCTTGGATTACCATGCCCAACATTGGAAGCGTATTTTTTTACACCGGGAAGGGTATCAAGAACAGATTCAACATACCGTGTAACTTCATCAGTCTTATCAATTGAATAGCTTTCTGGCAGAGCGATCCTCACAAGAAACTGAGGTTTTTCGGCCTTAGGAAAAAAGCTAAGCCCGGTTTTTGTAAATACATATCCTGCACCACCCAGTGAAAGCAGGGAAATAAGAAGGATTATCCATCCTTTTCTCAGAGAAAAGTTCAGGGTATCTCTGTAAGGACCTTCAATAATTTTTTTCAGAAGTACACGAAAGCCTTTGATTTCCTTCCGTTGATTTTTTGTTCTGAAAAACCTGCTGGCCAGAAATGGTGTAAGTGTAAGGGCTATTAAAAGTGACGCTATCAGAGTCAAAATAACAGTTACCGGTAAGCTTTGTATGAACCGGCCTGCTTTATCAGGCATGGTAATAATGGGGATAAATGCCAGTATGGTGGTTAGTGTAGCCGTTGTTACCGGCCACCCTAACTGAGCACTTGCTTCCGATGCAGCTTTTTTTCTGTCATCGGATTTTCTCATGAAACGTTCAATATTTTCCGTAATAACAATGGAATTATCCACAAGGAGGCCAAGGGCAATAACAAGAGCAGCAATTGATATTTGTTGCAAACCAAATCCTGCTGCATCCACCCATCCCAATCCTATTAATATGGAAAGAGGTATCGCTATAATTACCAGTATCGAAGCTCTGAATCCGAGACTCAGAAAAATGACGATACCTACCAGTACAATTCCCTGTATCAGGTTGAGAAAAAATCCGTTAATCCTGCTATCCACACTTTCTGTCTGATCGAATACTGTTTCCAGCCGTATGTCGGGATCCAGTGATGCACGAAAGTCCCGTATTACCGGATTGAGCTTATCCGAAATATCAAAAATATTAAGTCCTTCCTTTTGTTTCACAGTTACGAAAACCGCTCGTTCACCATTGTATCGTGCACGGTAATTATAATCTTCCTGACTAAATCGTACTGTAGCGATATCGGATATGTAAATCAGACTACCCTGGTAAGAAGAAACAGCGGTAGAACGTATTTCATCAAGATCCTTATAACTTCCACTGGACCTGACATTAAAACTCTTCATACCTACCCTAAGCTCACCCCCGGGAATATTTGCATTATTGCTTTGTATAGCACGTTTAACATCATCAACCGAAATTCTCATTGCGGCCATTTTTTCCATATCAAGAGAGATCCGCACTTCCTGTTCAGGACTGGCGAAGATCTCAACCCTTCTGACACCCGGTAACTTTTCAATTTCCTGTTTCAGCCCTTCTGCCCTGCTGTTTATCCTGATCATTCCGGCCTCGTCGGAAACCAAAGCAAGCTGGAGCATCACCACATCGGTGCTGGACCATTGTAAAACCTGCAGATCGTAGATATCTTCCGGCAATTCAGATCTAACGGAATTTACCTGCCTGACAACCTCATCGAACTTATCTTCAGCGTTGGTATCAAAAGTGAATTCCACGGAAACAGACACTATACCATCTCTGATCCAGGTATTCATTACCTTTATATCATCAAGTTCGTTCAATGACTCCTCGACCGGATTTGCTATAAGCTCCTCGAGATCAAATGGATTTCCACCGGGATAAATGATAATTACACTCGCACCCGGAATGTCCATAGGAGGATCCTCTGTCCTTGGCATGGTAATTACAGAGATAATTCCCATTATCAGGAGCATAAAAAAAACAACCAGTGTAAAAGGATAATTGTCTATTGCAAGTCGCGGAAGTTTCATAATTCTTTCGGTTATTTATTTTACTACCTCTACCTTTTGCCCATCCCGTAGCCATGCATTTCCATTGGTGATTACTTTATCTCCCTCCTCTAACCCGGAACTAATTACGATCCCTTTTTCAGTAATCTCTCCTACCAGAATCTCAGTTCTGACTGCCTTCCCGTTTTTCAGGACAAACACAACACCCTCATTCCCTGCTGCCTCTACAAGTCCACCGAGGGGAAGAAACAATAACTGCTTCCTGGCCGGATAGATCTTTGCCTGTCCAATCAACCCGGTCACCAGTCTGTCCGGAAGATCCGAAAGTTTTAATTCAACTTCGTATGTCCCGGACATAAGACTGGCAACAGTTGCAATCTCGTAAACCAAGGCAGAATAAGTTTTTCCAGGATATGCATCAAAGGAAATACTGGCAGAATCACCTTTTGAAATTCTGACGATATCCTTGTCAGCCAGATTGACTTTCAATATCCAGTCTGCTTCTGTGGAAGCGAAAATAATTACCGGGTGGCCGGATCCAACAATTTCATTGCTTTCTTTAAGTTTTTTAAGAATTTTTCCGGCTGTAGGTGCTCTTATTTCAGAATTCTCCCTGTGAAATTCAGCAATCCTGAAATTCGACTGAGCCATTTCAAGTGCAGTGTTTGCATTCTCATACTGCTCCAGAGTTATCACAGTATCCCGGTAAAGATTCTCAGCCCTTCTGAAGTCGCGTTTCGCCTTATCATAAGCAAGCGAAGCCTGCTTAAGTCTTGATTCGGTTTCAGTCATATCAAGTTTGACCAGAAGATCATTTTTGCTAACAATATCTCCTTCCGAAATATAAAAGCGGCTTATGATACCTCCTGTAATGAAACTCAGATTTGACTGGGTTTTTGATGAAAGCGTACCAACACTATAAACAGGTATGGAAATACTATCCTTCTTTATTGCGATAGCATTCACGTTTGGATAAATATTTGAGTTAGCGGTATCTTCTTTTTCATTCGCTGAGCAGGAGGTAAGAAGTAGGGCTATCACTCCTGTTACAAAAATAAAACGCATAGTTAACTGTTTTTTTATTCATCCATATTATATAAACCGGCAGCTTTTTCAAATGCTGCATATTTTATCAGAGCATCATAAGTATTTATGATTACATTTTGTTTCGCTACCGTCATATTATTTCTTGCATCAATAAACTCAAGCAGTGAAGCCTGGTTTTGCGAGTATTTTTTATTGATCATACGGAAAATTTCAGAGGCTGTAGCTGCATTATCTTTGGAAGCCTCAAGTTTACGCCTTGCAGAAAAAAAGTCATGCCAACTGCTCATCACTTCCAAACGTATCAGGTTTTCAGCCTCTTCGATCTTGAAATCCACTTTTTCCTCCATGATCTTCGCCTCCGTAACCTCAGATTTTTCCTGCATTCCTTTGAAAATATCCCATTTCAGGATCAGTGATGCTATAACAAAATCATCATCCTCTGTAAAACTGTATTCTTTACCCTGAAAGCCATAGTCAACAACAGCAAATATTTCCGGATATCGTTTTGCCCGGTTTCTACCAAGATTATTGCCAGCCAGTCTGGAATAATGTTCAAGTTCCGCCAGCTCCTCTCTGCCGGAAATAGCTTTTTGCATGTAATTCTGCAGATCGGCGGGGATTTCCGGAATTTCATTTACAGAAGGTACTATCGCTTCATCCAGATCCCGGTTGAGAAGAAAGTTAAAATACGCTTCCGATGTCTGTCGGCCTCCCTGTGCTGCAGCAATATTTTCTTCCAGGCGGGAAATTTCCGATTCCGACCTGAGAATAACGTCCCTTGTAACCATACCGTTTTCAAAAAGCTTCATATTTACCCGTAGATTTTCATTTAGAACAGGTCTGGTGGTTTCCAGTAAATGAAGCAACTCAACGGCTTTCATATAATTATAATAAGCCTGTCTGATCTCAAAAACCAATGAGCGCTTATAGCTCTGCATATTGGAATATTTGATATCCAGAGTATTCTGATTTATTTTTTTATTAAAAAAAATATCTGTATTCAAAAGAGGTTGGACAAGCCTGACCTTGGTTTCATGTTCGGTAGCACGAAGAAAAGGAAACTCCTCATTTTCAATTTGAGGGAATTCATCACTCATGGTTAGCATGTTTAGAGTCGAGTAAACAGGATTCAGGAGGTCACCTACCGGAAATTCAATTATCCGTCCTCCATCAGCAACTGAATAGCGCGCATTCAGACTGATATCCGGATAAAAAAGGCCTTTAGCCTGTTTCAGTTTCATGCCGGCTTCTTTCCAGTCGGAATGCTTTTGCTTCAGATTAAGGTTATTTTCGACCCCCATGCGGATGTACTCCTCAATAACATCATCATTAGGCGATTGCGAAAACAATAATGATCCGGAAAAGAAAAAGAACACTAAAATATGTAGGATATATCTCATTTCAGGTATTTTTCTGCAGCTCTCAGAATGTATTTTTTACACCATTCATTAATATCTCAAAATTAGTCTGTAGGATTTTCTTCCTGTCAACATTAAAAATATCATAAATCTCATGATTGTATTGCTGAACAATAAGCAATCCCATAATATTCGACCATAGTGTCGTAGCGGTATCCTTAACCGGCAGGTCATTTCTAAGGCTTCCGTCTTCCATGCCCGCTTCAACAAGGTCAATAATGAGCCGGAAAGGAGAATTTTGGAGAAAATAGTCTTCTATTTTTTTCTTAGATATCCCAAGTTTCCGGATATCCAGGTTCTGAAAAAATAGAAACAAATTGAAAAAATCTTTCTCTTTTTGGGAAAAATCGATGAAAGCCCAGCCAATATTTAACAGATTTTCAAGTCCGGTCAGACTTTTATCCACTGCCCTGGCCAATTTTTCATACAATAAATCTGCACCCCTAAGAGATACTTCATACTGAATATCTTCTTTACTATTAAAATATAAATACAAAGTGCCTTTAGCCAGTTCTGCCTCTCTTGCAATATCATCCATGGTAGAATCAATAAGACCCTTTGAAAAAAATACTTTTTGAGCAGAATCAATGATCAGTTGTTTTCTCTGCTCCTTTTCTCTTTCTTTTCTTTCTTTTATTCCCATGGTTTTGTTAATGACTGATGGTCATTTTTTGACAAATGTAATATTTTTTTTATGATGAGTCAAGGAGGGGGGAAGGGGGGAATGGGGAGT
>CAYRTD010000090.1:0-16841 GCA_964426915.1 uncultured Bacteroidaceae bacterium
ATACCGTTGAAATTTAACACTGAATGAGTATTTCGGACATTATGGACAGACTCTACTTAGTTTTTTCCATGACAATCCTCTCCCTCGCAACCTTCGCAACTTCCTGAAGAATGCACATGTCCATGTTTGAGTTCATCTTCATTAGCCTCTCTTACATCGGCAATTTTACCGGAAAAATAAAGACTGTTCCCTGCCATAGGGTGATTAAAGTCCATTTTAACAGACTCATCACCAATTTCTATTACCTGACCGTTTAAGCGGTTTCCTTCCTTATCGAGCATCGGGATGGTATTTCCAACTTTTAAAAGATTAGGATCCTCTTTTCCATCTACTACAAAAATACTTCTTGGCACATCCACAATGGCATTTTCCTGAATATCACCATAAGCTTCTTCAGATTTGAGTGAGAATTCAAAATCGTCTCCCGGTTTCAATCCGGCAAGATTTTCTTCAAATTTTGGCAGGAGGTTCCCCGAGCCAAATAAAAACACCAGAGGTTGTTCCTCATTTAATGATTCGACAACCTGTCCTTCTTTGTTATCTTTCCTTAATTCGTATACTACAGAAACTACTTTTTTATCTTCTACAAGCATTTTACAATTAAATTTTATTTGATTTTAAAATCCAAAGAACGGACTTTAAAATGAATAATCAAAAAGCTAAGCTGTTAAATTTGAGCTAATTTTATAATTTCCAGGATTATCAGCGCTTGTTTATAATCAGTATAATTTGTCAGTTTTGCGTTTGACCTTCTGTTTCTTTGCCAGAGGGTTTCTAAAAAGGCATGAGAGATTTTAGATTCTGGTCTTAGAGATAAAACTGAATACCAAATTTAAGTATAGGATTAATATAGGGTGAGCTTACAGAATTCGTCAGATCCCATAACACCATAACATTAAAAGAAGATCTGGGTCCGGTAGGTTGATTAATACCTCCACCTGCAAGGACAGAGTTAAGCCAGAATCTTCCGTCTGCTAAACCTGGAGCAGTGGTCCGGAAATATTTTTCTTCAAGGCTTAGGGATTCAAATTCGATATGGCCGAATATCGCGAGGGGGACCCGGATCGGAATAATATCGTTAATATTTTCGATTACAATCAAACGTGAAAATAAGCGGTAACCCCAAATGCTGGTCTTTACATCTATCCGGTTTGTGAAAAAATTCTTTTCCCGCACGTATTCATACCTGCCGCCAAGACCCAGAATAAAACGTGGGGTAAGATGATATCCGAGCGAAGGAGAAAGTTCAATTCTTGTAATATCTCCCAGGACAAGACCAAAATCCGGAGCAATAAAAAATCGTCCCGGCAACTCATCTTCTTCATCTCGTTCTCTTTCGTATCGGGGATTTTGAGAGAATGATGCATTCTGAAAAAAGCCTAAGATCAGGAATGTGGTTATGAATATCCTGATGCTCTTTTTTAACATGTAAGGTTATTTTACCAGATTAAAAAATCACTAAACATTAATTTAAACGTAATGTTTACATTATTTGTTATCCACTATTTCCATTTCAAAAAGAAAATTTGTTTTCAGTGATCCATATTTTAACTTTGAGTGATGGGTCCGGGAGGAGTTAGTCGATAATGTTTTTGCATTATCTAGTAAGTCATACCGATAAATCGGTATTGGTGAGAGTGTAAGTAGTGCTTGTCAATAAAGTCGGGTGTCTGTTCCGATAGCTATCGGACATTATGGACAGACACTAATTAATATACATATAATATGAATATACTAATCACCGGGGCAAGCCGAGGTCTGGGTGCCGCTACTGCCCGAAAATTTGCAAGCTTACCAGGGAGTGAACTATTTCTGGTATCAAGAAATAAAAAATCTCTTAATCAGTTAAAGAAAAGTATTATTAAAGATTATCCGGAAGCAAAAATTTCGGTGTTTGGTGTTGATCTTGAGATGGAAAATAACATAAAGGACTTTATATCTGAAATCAGGAAAAAGACTGACCATCTGGATGCTATTATAAATAACGCTGGTCAATTGATCAATAAAAAATTTTCTGAGACCGGCTCGGAAGAGATCAGGAAGATATTCGCAGTTAATTATACTGCACCGGCACTCATTATCAGGGAATGCACAGACTTATTAAAAAAAGCCGGGAAGGCTCATATTGTTAATATTTCGAGTATGGGGGGATTTCAGGGTAGTGTGAAATTCCCGGGACTGAGTCACTATAGTTCTTCAAAGGCGGCAATTGCTGCATTAACAGAATGCCTTGCTGTCGAATTTGAAGGAGAAATTTCTGTAAATTGTCTGGCAATCGGTTCTGTTCAGACAGAAATGCTCGAGGAGGCATTCCCTGGATATAAAGCCCCTTTACAACCCGAAGAAATGGCCAATTTCATTTATGAATTCACGCTAAATGCACACAAATTTATGAACGGGAAGATAATCCCTGTTTCACTGGCCAATCCATAATCATAAAGGATTAGTTTAAACAGACCTAATAATGTGGAAAGTTGCATGCAAAATCTTTTTATTCCACAAAGTTTTCTTTACTGTAGGTTTTTGGTTTTACCTCACCTTTTAGAACCATTAATCCGTTCATGGCAAGAGCATGCATTTCATCCTCCCCCGGATAGATAATCACAGGAGCAATAAAAGTGACCATCTTTTTAATATATTCAACAACCATGGGGTTATTTGCAATACCTCCCGTAAGGATTATCCCGTCTACTTCACCATTGAGAACTGTGGCCATAGCACCAATATCTTTGGCAACCTGGTATGACATAGCATCCTGGATGAGTCTGGCATTTTCATCCCCTTCCATGGCCATTAATTCGATCTGGTAGGCAGAATTAGTGCCAAAATATGCCATAAGGCCCCCTTCACCGTTAATTTTTTTCTTAATACTCTCCATGCTGGCACCTTTTTTAAAACATTCTTCGACCAGTTGTCCGGCAGGAAGAGTACCTGATCTCTCCGGAGAAAACGGTCCTTCACCATCAAGCGCATTATTCACATCAATTACACGGCCTTTCTGGTGAGCTCCTATGGATATTCCTCCCCCCATATGGGCAAGGATAAGATTAAGTTCTTCATATTTTTTATTTAGCAGGCGGGCATAGGATCTTGCTGTAGCTTTTTGATTGAGAGCGTGAAATATTGACATTCTGCGAAAATCGGGATGTCCGGCAATTTTTGCTACTTTATTCATTTCATCTACCACTACAGGATCGGCGATAAATGCTCTGGCATTGGGAACAGTACTTGCAATTTCATCTGCAATAAGTCCTCCCAGATTACTGGCATGCTGACCGAGAATTCCTTCCTGCAGATCCTTTTTCAATTGAGTATTAATGGTGTAAATGCCAGATTTTATAGGTCTTACCAGTCCACCTCTTCCAACAACTGCTTCAATCTTATTAACGTCTATATTTGCTTGCTTTAATTCATCAAGAACAATTTTCATTCTGAAGGAATACTGATCGCCAATTTTTTTGAACTGACTTAGTTCTTCGCCCGAATGTTGTATGCTTTTCAGAAATTCCACTTTGGTATTACTGTAAACCGCTATTTTGGTTGAAGTAGATCCCGGGTTTATTGCAAGTATTTGTTTGTGTGCCATAATCAGAAAATCTTAAATTACTGCCGCCAGGGCAATGGAAAAAAGTTTGGTCTGTTCACTGTCTGCCCGTGAAGTAAGAACTATAGGAACTTTCGCTCCGAGAATTACCGCCGCTGACTTTGCGTCGGAAAGGAAAATAAGGCTTTTGTAAAGTATGTTTCCGCTGTTTAGGTCGGGTGCTACAAGGATATCCGCATTACCGGCTACTTCAGAAATTATTCCTTTTTGCTCTGCAGCTTCGGCCGATACTGCATTATCTATGGCAAGAGGGCCATCAACGATGCAGGATTTTATTTGTTTTCTTTTGCTCATCTGACTGAGGATGGCAGCATCCATTGTAGAACCGATTTTGGGGTTTACCACTTCCACCGGTCCTATAATCGCTACCCGTGGATTATCATTTCCCAGGGAATGAAATACTTCAACAGCATTTTCAATAATTGCTATTTTTTCATTTAATTCCGGATTGATATTCATTGCCGCATCTGTAACACCCAAAAGCTTGTGGTAAAATGAAGTCTGGAAAAGGGCAAAATGACTAAGATTATCTCTCTTTTTCAATCCTTCCTCTTTATGAAGAACCGCTTTAAGCAGAGGGGCAGTAGCAACCATTCCTTTCATGAGAATATCCGCATTCCCGTTGCGTATTTCCCGTACTGCGGTTTTACATGCCTTTACCGGATCCGGTTCATTAATCACATTCAGTTCTTCCGGTACCAGTCCGATGGAGGCCCACAGGCTTTTTATTTTTGATTCATCTCCTATCAGCAGCGGACTTACAAGCTTCATCTCCAAAGCCTGTTTTATGGCTTTTAAAACATGCTCATCTTCTGCTGCGGCGACGGCAATCCTTTTCGTCGGACGGCCGGATCCCATTTTTACGATCTGGTCGAGGGTCTTGATGTCCATATTCAGGAATGTAATTCTTTAACTATGGTTTCGGTATCGGAAGCAATTACAAGTTCCTCATTTGTAGGTATGACAATTGCCTTAACCTTTGAATTGTCTTTTGAGATAAAGATTTCTTTTCCGCGACTGCCAGCATTTTTTTCATTGTCGAATTCGAGTCCGAGATATTCGAAATCCTTACATATCTCTTCCCTGCTCTCAGGTCCGTTTTCCCCCACACCTCCGGTAAATACAACAGCATCCAGTCCACCCATTGCGGCAGCATAAGAGCCAATATACTTACGTATACGGTAATGATACATGTCAAGACCCAGGGTAGCACGTTCATTTCCTTTTTCCATTTCCTCTTCTATCTCTCTCATATCGGATGAAATTCCGGTAACTCCAAGCATTCCGCTATGTTTATTGATCAGGGTGTTGGCTGTTTGTGTATCAATTCCTTCTTTTTGCATGATATAAAGAAGCACACCAAGATCGAGATCTCCGGTGCGTGTTCCCATAATAAGGCCTTCAACCGGAGTAAGTCCCATTGATGTATCAATTGATTCACCGCCTTTCACTGCAGCAATGGATGCTCCATTACCGAGGTGACAAGTGATGATTTTGAGGTCCTTAATGTCTTTATTCAATAACCTGGCAGCTTTCTGTGACACAAATCTGTGGGAAGAACCATGGAAGCCATATCTTCTTAGCCCGTATTTGGAGTAGAGTGAATAAGGGATAGCATACATATAAGCCCTTGGGGGCATGGTTTGGTGAAATGCGGTATCAAATGTACCTACCTGGGGAATATCCGGCAAAAGAGACTGCATTGCGCTTATACCCTTTAAATTAGGTGGATTATGAAGAGGGGCAAGATCAATGAATTCGTTCATTTTCTGAATTACCTCATGGGTAATTAAAACACTTCCGCTGAATGCCTCCCCACCGTGAACAACCCTGTGCCCAACCGCATCAATCTCCCCAAAACTTTTGAGGCAACCGTACTTTTCACTTTTCAATATTCCCAGAATATATTCGATACCCTGCTGATGATCCATTATCTCACCTTCAAGTTTTACTTTGGTATTATCATTAAGTTCATGCTTCACAAAAGAACCGTGTAAGCCTATTTTTTCTGCAACACCTTTTGCCAGCACTTCAGTAGTAGTCATATTGAATAATTGATATTTTATTGAAGAACTACCACAATTTAAAACTATAATTTTCATCTGTTTGGATTAATTTTTTTTAACACTTGCCGGAAACAATGCGATCCAGTCTGAAGCTATTCAGATCTGAAAAAGATTTATAGTATCCGGGATAACTCATTGTTTATTTTTAAGCGGAGAGATTATTTAAATTCTGTAGCTTGTATGGCCTGAGAAATAATCTTGCCACCTTCGTATTTATAAAATCCTTTATTGGTTTTTTTCCCAAGATATCCGGCACGGACGAGTCTTTTCAAAATAGGAGAGGCCTTGAATTTCTGCGTGCCGAATTCTGCATATAAATTATCCATCCATTTGAGAAGTTTATCAAGTCCGATCCTGTCGGCCATTTCAAAAGGCCCGAACATAAGACCATAGCCAAGCTTCATGGTAGTATCGATACATTGTACGGAAGCTACTCCCTCCATAAGGGCCTCGCAGGCCTCATTAATAATTGTTACAATCAGACGACTGCTTATATGTCCGGGAGATTCGTTAAGGGTAATTGGCTTCTTATCGAGCATTTTTGCGAATTTGAGAACAAATTCATAAGAAAGGTCATTGGTATATAAGCCTCTGACTACTTCAACGATCTTAACAGAATGAGCAGGTCCGATAAAGTGAAGTCCAACAGCACGTTCCGGATGTTCCAGAACAGTAGCAAGATCGGAGATCATCAGTGTTGAGTTATTGGATGAAATTATGGTCTCCTTCCCGACCACTTCTTCGGCTTTTTTGAAAACTTCCTTTCGTATTTCAATATTTGTGCCTGGTTTTCTTGAATTAATGGTTTCAATAACAAGGTCTACATCTCTGATCTTATTATAATCCGTAGTACCTTCAATTCTGCTCATCATGGCTCTCTTTTCTCCTTCAGTAAGTCCCCATTTGTTAATTATTTCATCCAGAGCATCTTCAATTTCCCTATAAATTTCTTTTATCCTTTCCTCGGTAAGATCTATGAAAATTGCTTCCATGCCATTCTGCGCAATGATACGGGTAATTTCCTGTCCCATACTGCCGCATCCAATGATAGCCACTTTCTGAATACTTCCTTTCTTAGCGGTTTTTTTCGTGTTTAAAGCGAAATCGTCGAGTGTTTCAGTCATTTTATATATGAATTAATTATTATATGTTTTAGCTGTTATTTGCCTGATTCGCTGTTATGGCAACAAGGTTCACGATATCACTTACAGAACATCCTCTTGAAAGATCATTTATGGGAGCCGCCATTCCCTGAAGAACAGGACCGATTGCTTCGGCATGAGCAAGTCGTTGTACCAGTTTATAGGCAATGTTGCCGGTCTCAAGACTTGGGAATACCAGGACATTTGCCTTTCCGGCGATTCCGCTTTCCGGAGCCTTACTTTTACCAATCGCTTCCACGATAGCAGCGTCGGCCTGTAATTCCCCGTCAATTTGCAACCCGGGATCCATTTCCTTTGCCAGACGGGTAGCTTCAGCCACCTTATCTACCATTCCATGTTTTGCACTTCCCTTTGTTGAAAAACTAAGCATGGCAATACGGGGTTCGAATCCGGCAATGACTCTTGTTGTTTTCCCTGTGGCCACAGCGATCTCAGCAAGCTCCTGGGCATTTGGATCCGGGTGGACGGCACAATCAGCAAATACCATAAGACCATCCTCGCCGAATTCCTTGTCCTTCAGTATCATAATAAATGCACCGGAAACAACACTCATTCCCGGCAGGGTTTTAACATATTGAAAGGCAGGTCGGAGTACATCTCCTGTGGCATTTTTTGCCCCTGCAACTTCACCATCCGCATCTCCGCTTTTAATTATCAGGGTGGCGAGATAAAGAGGGTCAACTATTAATTTTTCAGCTTCTTTCCGGGTCAAGCCTTTATGTTCCCTTAATTCAAGCATTAACTTTATATAATCTTCTTTTTTGGAATGATTGTCCGGATCAATTATGGTCGCTTTTTCTATGTTGCTTAAACCCAGTTTCGCTGCATCCTGTCTAATGTTGTCTTTCTTTCCAATAAGTATTAGCTCTGCAATTCCTTCATCCAGAATAATATCTGCCGCTTTTAATGTGCGCTCATCGTCAGACTCAGGGAGTACAATTTTTTTTATTGACTTTTTGGCATTTTCCTGTATTGATTTTAATAAATCCATTGATATTCAATTATTTGAGAAGAGAGTGAAATTTTTAGTAAAAATAGTTAAAAAAGTGTAAGGATTTTATTGCTGAAGATGATTTATATCAACTTTTTCAGGTGTTTTAAAACAAATCGCACCATATGAGCATTTTCCCTGTTCTATTGTTAATAATATAAACAAAAAAAACCAGCTATGGACCTGAAAGAAATTTTTGATCGTTTATGGACAGATTACACAGAAATTAGTCCATCCGCAGGAAAGATATTCGATTTATTCACCCGGGAAGGTGAAACTGTTATCAATGACCACATAGCCTTTCGAACATTTGATGATCCGAGAGTAAATATAGATGTACTCTCAAGGCCATTTACTTCGCAGGGTTACATACAAGCGGGAGAGTACGCATTTGACAGCAAGCATTTATATGCAAAGCATTTCGAACTGCCGGATGATGAGCTGGCTCCCAGAGTTTTTATCAGTCAGCTGAAAACAAACGATTTTTCTGACGATCTGCAGGAAATCGTTACACAAGCCGTTGATAGTATTCCGGAGGATCTTCTTAACACGGAGGAGGCTCTTATTTTTTCAGGTGGACTGTTGGAGCAGCCGGATTATGCAACTTATAAAGCCTTAAGAATGGAATCTGAATATGCTGCATGGATGTATGTCTTCGGTTTCAGGGCCAACCACTTTACTGTGAGTGTGAATCATTTGAAAAACTATGACAATCTTGAAAAAGTTAACCGGCTTCTCAAAGAAAATGGATTTTTGCTGAATACTGCAGGGGGTGAGATCAAAGGATCGGAAAAACAATTGTTAAGACAATCGAGTACTCTTGCAGATATAACTGAAATAGAATTTAAGGAAGGAAAAGAGAAAATCCCGGCATGTTATTATGAATTCGCACAGCGGTATAAAAATAAGGCGGGTAAATTATTCAGCGGGTTTATTGCAAAATCTGCCGACAGGATATTTGAAAGTACGGATTTCCGAAAGGAAAAGCCAAATTAGGCCTGTCAATAAAGTCGAGTGATTGGAGGCTGTCTAAAAAGTAGGATATCAAGGCTTGCGAAGTCTCAAAAAGCGGAGTCTACTGATGTAAATGAGCATTTTTGGGGCGAGCATAACGCAGATAGCGGACTTTATGGACAAACACTAATTAGAATTTTCCCTGCAATTGAATAAATCAGGGATTAACCGGATGCTTAAAACAAAATTCACTACCTTTTCCTGGTTCAGATTCCAGCCAGATAGATCCTCCCAAATTTTCAATATAGGCTTTTGATATAGATAATCCCAGACCATTACCCCCACGGAGAACATCTTTTGAAAGCTTCGCCTGATGAAACCGGTCGAAAATTTGTTGGTGAAATTCCGGATCAATACCAATTCCGGTATCCTTCACTCTGAAGTAATAATAATCTTCATCCCTGTCAATTTTGAGCTCTATTTCACCTTCATCGGTAAATTTTATAGCATTCTTCAGGAGATTATCGAGGATCTGACGCAATTTCTGAATATCAGTCCGTATTACTGCCTCAGGTCCGGCTGAGTTTACTATTTGTAGTTCGATTCCTTTATTTGAAGCTTCTTCATGAAAGAGTTGCACCATTTTCTGAATTATTTCTTCAAGTTTAAAATCGCTGAAATGAGTCTCAATTATTCCCGATTCAATTTTTGATATCTCAACAATATCATTAACTATGTCGAGAAGCTGAAGGCTGCTGTTTTTGATTACCTGGAGATAATTCTGACGCTGGTCTTCATTCTCTTCCGTCATCAGAATGTCTATGTAACCAATGATGCCGTTCATGGGAGTTCTTATCTCATGCGACATATTCGTAAGGAAAGAAGATTTTAAATAATCACTTTGCTCGGCTTTTTCTTTTGCATTTACAAGATCTTCATTAATTTCCGTCAGCTCAGTATTTAGCTCCTGATACGCGATGTTCTGTTCCTTTAATTTATTACTGCCCTGCTCAACTTCTGAGAGGGCATTTTTGAGTTCCGTAACGTCTGTATATATGGTAGCAAATTTATCATTGTTGAGCAGATTATATGAAACCCGGTAGGATTTATTTTTTTCTTCATCATAATAATCAGAAGATGCAGGTTTCCTGAATCCCTTGTTTTTTATCCATGTCCGGTTAATCTCTTCGGAGGAAATATTATATATTTCAGTGGCTTTCTTACCGACAAGTTCTTCTTTCTTTTTACCATAAATCTTTTCGTAAGATTTATTAACATCAATTATAATATAATCAATAATTTCGCCGTCTGTATCTCTAATCAATTGGTTAAAAACCATTCCCTCATTCATGTTTTGAAAAACTGTCCGGTATTTCCATTCACTTTCTTCAATCAGATTTGCGGCTTTTTTCTTCAGGGTTATATCGTAGAAAGTAGTAACAAAGAAATTCTTAAACGGTGAATAGGCATTTACGTCAAAATATTTATCAATATCCGGTGAATATAACTCAAAACGGGCCGGGGTGCCACCAATGGCAACCTTACCATAGGTATCGATCCATCTTTTTTCTGTATTGGGAAGAATGTCAAGAGCCGTGCGACCAAGAATATCATCAGCTTTGAGTCCCGTTTGCCGTTCGTACTCACGGTTAACTTTCAAAAAAACATAATCGATAGGATTTCCTTTCTTATCCGTAATAATCTTATGAAAGGCGAAACCAGTATTCATCTCTTCAAAAAGAGAGTTATATTCTTTCTGTTTTCGCTCTAAATCGCGACTTAGTTCTTCAATTTTTGCTTTTAAATCATCTATGCTTAGCATTATCTTCCCCCGGATATGCTTTAGTGTTTGTCTATAATGTCCGTTTACTATCTACACTTGACCGGAAATTGTTCACTCGCCTCGGGCCAATCCCACTTCCCCGGTTTCATAAAATATAAAGCGAACTTCAGCCTTACTGAGTACCCCCCCCTGGTTCTCTAATAGATAGCCTGTTTATAGGGTTTATACTATTTTTAAAAAAAAAGGTTTTAATAATAGCCTTCTTTCTATACTAACAACCTGCTTGTTCCTAAATTCCCAATTTAATCTGATTTATAGCAGATTCGTCGAAATTCGTTATACTTTATATTTGAAAAAACCAATTGTAACTCATTCGTAAAACTGCATAATAAATGAAATACATGAATCAAACAGGCTAAAGACCGATTATTCTCTAATATTTTTAACTTTACCCAATGATAAAATTATATTACGAAGATGAGGAAAATACCTGGATTTTCAGAGCTTGAATTGACCATTGACGGTAGGGTTTTTACAGATGAACCAAAACTTAGGATGTATGCAACAGATGCATCTGCGTATCGTGAAAAACCACTTGCAATTATCTATCCTGCAAATGAAAATGATCTGAAAACCATTGTTAAGGATGCAGTAAAGAATAAGTATTCCCTTATTCCGAGAGGGGCCGGGACTTCTCTGGCCGGACAGGTTGTTGGAAGCGGGGTTATTGTGGATGTCTCAAAATATATGAATAATATCCTTGAGATAAATGAAGGGGAAAGGTGGGTGAGGGTTCAGCCAGGTATCGTTCTGGATGAATTAAACATTCGTCTGAAAGGTAAGTCTTTATTTTTTGCACCCGAAACTTCCACTTCCAATAGATGCGTAATTGGCGGAATGATAGGGAATAACAGTAGCGGACTTCATTCATTGGTTTATGGAACTACCCGCGAACATTTGATTTCGGTGAAATGTATTCTTGGAGATGGTTCTGAAGCAGAATTTCGTCCTTTAAGTAAAAAGGAATTTGAGGAAAAATGTAAGCTCGATAATCTGGAGGGGGATATCTACAGGAAAATGAGGGATTTGCTGAAAGATCCGGAAAAGAGAAAACAAATTTCGGAAGAATATCCTGATCCTTCCGTAGTCAGAAGAAATACAGGTTATGCCCTGGATGAATTGATGGATAATGAAATATTCGATCCCGAAAGCTCTAAAGCGCTTAATTTCTGCAAATTAATTGCAGGTTCGGAAGGAACACTTGCTTTTATAACGGAAGCTAAATTATCGCTTGAGCCTCTTCCTCCTAATGAGAAAGCTTTATTATGTGCACATTTTAATTCTGTGGAAGAAGCAATAAGGGGAAATCTCGTTGCTCTCGCTCATAAGCCTTCTGCTATTGAGCTGATGGATAATAAAATACTTGAACTTACCAAGGAGAATATTGAGCAAAGAAAAAATCGATTTTTTGTTAAGGGGGATCCCGGAGCTATATTAATGATTGAGTTTGCAAGCAATACAATTGAAGAGATTGACTCCTCCTGTGCCGGGCTTATTGAGGATTTTAAGAAGAATGATTTAGGATATCACTTCCCCCTTGTTACCGGTAGTGATATAAAAAAGGTGTGGGCTCTCAGGAAAGCCGGACTGGGTGTGCTTTCAAATATGCCGGGTGATGCAAGACCGGTATCGGTCATTGAAGATACTTCGGTGAATCCGGAAGTTCTTGGGTCCTATATCAGCGATTTTAATAAAATCCTGGATAAATACAAGCTTCAATGTGTTTATCATGCCCATATATCCGTTGGAGAGCTGCATTTGCGCCCCATTCTCGACCTGAAAAAAGAGAAGGATGTTGAGATGTTCCATACCATTGCAGGCGAGACCGCACTCCTGGTGAAAAAATACCGGGGTTCCCTCAGCGGAGAACACGGCGATGGAAGATTGCGGGGAGAATTTATTCCTGTAATGGTAGGAGAGGAGATCTATTCATGGTTTAAAGACATCAAAAAAACATGGGATCCACATAATGTATTCAATGCCAACAAAATAACCGATACCCCCAAAATGAATACCATGCTCAGGTTTACGCCCGGGAAGGAAACTCCTGAGATCGAAACCATTTTTGATTTCAGCGGGCAGGGCGGTTATATGCGGGCTATTGAAAAATGTAACGGATCGGGTGACTGCAGGAAAACCGAAGTGATCGGGGGAGCCATGTGTCCCAGTTATATGGCTTCCCGTGATGAATATACCACAACCCGGGCAAGGGCCAATATCCTGAGGGAATATATAAGCAATTCGCCAAATGGTAATATCTGGAATCATAAAGAGATCTATGATGTACTCGATCTGTGCCTGTCATGCAAGGCCTGTAAATCGGAATGCCCCTCCAGCGTAGATATGGCGAAATTAAAAGCCGAATTTCTTCAGCATTATTATGATAAAAACGGCATTCCATTAAGGGCCAAATCAATAGCCTATATTACATCATTTAATAGTTTAGGAAGTACTTTGCCTGGGATCTATAATTTCTTTATCAGTAATAAATTTATTTCAGGGATCTTTAAAAGATCTATGGGCTTTGCCGTGGAGAGATCCATTCCGCTACTGGCTAAGACCACTGTACATAAATGGGCAGGGAAAAATCTTGCTCACCTGAACAGCTTACAGCACGCGGGCGCTGATGAAATTGTGTTATTTATCGATGAATTTACAAATTTCAACGATGTTGAAGCCGGCATAAAGACTATAAAACTACTTTCGGCACTAGGTTACAAACTGATTATTCCAAAGGCTGTTGAGAGCGGGCGGACATTTATTTCAAAGGGACTGATAAGGACAGCCAAAAAGAAAGCCACACAGAACATCAGGATTTTCAAGGATTATGCCAAGAACGGAGTTCCGCTGGTGGGAGTGGAGCCTTCTGCAATTTTAAGCTTCCGGGATGAATATCCCGAACTGGTGGATAAAGAAGATCTGGAGGATGCAAATAAGCTTGCAGAAAGGGCATTTCTGCTGGAAGAATTTATTCTTGCAGAAATTAAGAAAGGAAATATTAAAAAGGAAATGTTTACAAAAGATAAGCGTAAACTTAAGTTCCACGGACATTGTCAGCAAAAAGCCATTGCCAGTACTGCAGTTAGCATCGAATGTCTGACTTTCCCTGAAAATTATGAAGCCGAAGAAATTCCCTCCGGATGCTGTGGCATGGCCGGGTCATTTGGCTACGAAAAAGAACATTACGATCTCTCTCAAAAAGTAGGTGAACTGGTTCTTTTCCCCGCAGTTAGAAGTGCTGATGAAGAAACCATCATTGTTGCCTCCGGCACAAGCTGCCGGCATCAGATAGCGGACGGGACGGGGAGGAAGGCGTTGCATACGGGGGAGGTGTTGTTTGATGCGCTCGCCTAAGAAGTTGTGCAGTTATGCAGTTGGGATTCGTCAATTCAGTAATAAAAGTTGTGCAGTTATGCAGTTATGCAGTTGGGATTCGTCAATTCAGTAATAAAAGTTGTGCAGTTGTGCAGTTGGGATTCGTCATTACACTTCGCTGCGCTCACTAATAAAAGTCTTGCAGTTTTTTCGAGTTATGCAGTTGGGCCACATCATTTCATTTCTACGTTCAATAAATCTTGTTTAATAAGAAGAACCAAACGGATTCTATTCAAACTGCACAACTGCACAACTGCACAACTGCACAACTGCACAACTGCACAACTGCATAACTTCTTAAACATTCAACTCTTCCCCCTCCGACTTAGCAATCACCACCGCACCGCAGCTATCGCTCCAAACGTTGGTAGCCGTACGGAACATGTCGAGTATACGGTCGACTGCAAGGATGAGACCCACTCCTTCGAGGGGTAAATTTACCGCAGTAAGTATAACGGTAATCATAACCAGGCCGGCCATGGGGATCCCCGCAGCACCAATGGAAGCCAGGAGGGCGGTGATTACCACTATGATCTGCTGGGTTACGGAAAGATCCACACCATAGGCCTGAGCTATGAACAGGGCTGCTATGCATTCATACAAAGCAGTGCCGTCCATATTTATTGTTGCGCCAAGGGGAAGTGTAAAACTGGTTATTTTATTGGAAACCCCGCTGTTTTCTTCCACAGCAGTCATGGTAAGAGGAAGAGTAGCACCTGAGGAGGAAGTGGAAAAAGCAGTGAGCAGGGGCGTTGACATATTGGAAAAATGCCTGAACGGCCGGGCTTTTCCTATAAATTTAACAATCAGGGGAAGGATAATGAAAGCATGAATTGCGAGGGCTAAAAGTACTGTGCCCATATATAAGCCCATGCGGGAAATCAGGTTGATAAGGTCATCCTGATCGGCAACCACTTTTACCACAATTCCGAATATTCCTATGGGAGTGAATTTAATGATGAACATAGTGATCTTCATCATGACATCGAAGATCGAATTGAAAAGTTTGGTTAGGAATTCGGAAGATTTTGAATTTACACGCGTTATGAAAAATCCGAAAAGAATGGAAAAGAAGATTATCGGCAGCATGTCATTTTCAACAATCGATTGAAAAACATTGGAAGGCACTATTTCAACAAGGATATCCCTGAAATCCCGCTGTTTTTCGACCAGACCCTCGACTTTTTGCACGAAATTCATATCTGCACCGACACCTGGCTGGATAATGTTTACAAGAAACAGACCAGTAAGTATTGCAAAGGTACTGGTAAGAACATAATAAGAAATAGTCTTCAGACCAAGCCTGCCAAGGTTTTGTCCGGATCCGATATTTGTTATTCCTGAAATTAAAGAACTTACAATGAGTGGGATTATAAGCATTTTTAAAGCACGCAGAAATATATCACCCATCCAGCTTACATTCGTAACCGCAGGATTATAATATGCAGTTTTTCTTATGATTTCATAGTAGCGCTGAAAATCTTCTTCACTCAATGTATTTTGAATGGCAAGCTGAAAAGATTCCAGGGAGTTATACCTGGTATTTTCAAGGGTCCGGATATCTTCAACAACACGGACAGGCACATCCTTTTGCTCAAGTTTATTAATTTCCTTTTCCTGTATTCGGTAGGAGGTTGGAAATATCAGTCCATAAATAATAGCAAGGACCAGGGCAATTAAAATTTGCCAGTGCAGTTGGATCTTTTTCATCAGAAGGATATTTAATCCCCGAATATAAGAATATTGAACAATAATATAAAACCTAAAAAATAAAGACCCGGAAACAGGCACTTATACATAAATATCCTGCCCAGATATCCGTAATGATCACAAATATTAAAATCTCAGGAGCTTAAAATCAGGGTGTAAGTTTATCAATTATCACTGTTTCAGATGAATATAGGACCACGGATGGATATTGAATAGGGGGATGTTTTGGAGTCGCTTCGCTCGGGAGAGGACACTGAGAAGGGATTGCATTGGTAATCGTTGAGGCGTTAGCGGGGACCATAAAAGAAAAAGCAAATTGAGAGCGGGAATGCTCTATTTTCTGCCAATGTTATGATTAGAAGATTATCTTGATGTAAGATTTTAAGGTGCCAATTCGAAGAGGGTCTTCTTACGGGCCCGGAGGGTCCGAATTACCTTAGCCGCGGTTACGCCCGCGGTAAAGGACATCCACCCCCCACGTTTCCCAGGCATCGATGCGGCATGGGTCACTGGTAAGGACACAAAGAAAAAATATTCCAAACTCATATATTAATTTCCAGGAATATTTATCAAATCAAAAATTCTGGACCATAATATACATATGTAAACAATATTTAATTACAAAAGTAATCCTTTCGGGTAAGGAAGAAGTCATTTTATTTAATTATTATGATTACATAAATAAACAGAAAATAAATGTTAATTATGTATTATATGTTACTGTAAATCAGTTATATTAATATATTATATAAAGTCATAATTTAATAAGACATATATAAATAGGGATATTTATGAATAATTCGGGAAATATTTTATTTTATAATACTATATTTCAATTCATTATAAATATTATTTAAAGCTTTAGTTAATTTTTTATTTTCTCATTATTTTTAATACGTCCCATTGATTCCGTTCAGGGTCTGCATATTTCATTTTATTTTATTGAAAATCAATGACATTGAAAATTTATTTTCCCGACTTTGAGAGATTCCCTATAGTCAAATGACCTCATTTTTTGTTTTTTGCTCATCTTTAGAGAAATCTATGCGTCATTGGTTTAATAACACCGGGATTGTTGCATAATTAGTGTCTGTCCATAATGTCCAATATCTGCGTTGCTGCAAAAATTTTAAAT
>CAYRTD010000091.1:0-16458 GCA_964426915.1 uncultured Bacteroidaceae bacterium
GACACGCGGTTGCGCGCCTTGATCTTGAACATTATGATCCAGACACCCGACTTTACTGACAGACTAATTAAAAAATACAACTATGAAACGAATAAAAAAAATAAAATCAAAAATGATGACCGGGTTACTCCTGGTTTTTATGGTATCCTTCGCTGTGCTAATGGTTAATTTTGGTGCAAACCAGCGAATAGTGATGGAATCACAATCCTTACTAAAAGATAACTACCCTTCGGTAAAATATGCTTTTAATATGTTGCGTGCAGTGGATGAATTAAACACATTGCTCATCAAACCTGATACATATTTATCTGACAGTATTTCGAGCGACAGTATCAAGCAGATAGCAGATACGAACCTTACCGAACTTAAGAGCAACCTTGATTTACAAGAGAAAAATATCACCGAACCTGGTGAAAAAGAGCTGACCGAATCACTTCACAGAAGTTTTCTTAATTATCAGGGAAGTATAGATAACGATGAATTCATTAAAAATTTTGAGGCATATCAGGTTAAATACATACAGTTACGTGAACATATTTTAAGCATCCATAATTTAAATGTAAACCTGCTCGAAAGTAAAAATGAAGAAATAAATAGCACAGCAATTCGGATCCTGAATATTCAGGAAAAAGTCGGAATAGGTGGATTAACCATTCTGGCGATTCTTGTAATACTATTACCCTTGTTCCTTATTAAGCCCATTGATAAACTCACAGAGCGGATGATAAATTTCTACAAAACCAACTTTAACAAAGAAATTGAAATTAAGGGTAACCATGAATTGGAGAAGTTGGAAGAGATTTTTGAGAAAATAGTATTGGAAACCAAATCAGGTAAAAAAGATTCGGAATAGGAATAATTATGAAGGGTATTATCCATTATGGAATAGTTTTTAAGGTGTTGAGCCGGAATATATACATCATCGCATTTGCATTATTGAGTTGTATTGCAGTTGCTTTCATTTATTCTGAAGCTTTTTTGCCCTTTTTATGGCCGGCGCTTATTGCTATTGCAATAGCCATTATTCTGTCAGTTTTATCAAGGGATCAAAGTGAGGAAGTTGTGATTGGAAAAAGGGATGCATATTTGGCGGTAACTCTTTCATGGGCTGTTATAGGTGTAATTGGCAGTTTACCTTACCTTTTCTCGAATGCCATACCTTCTTTTAACAACGCCCTGTTTGAATCGGTTTCGGGATTTACAACCACAGGGTCTTCCATATTGACTGATATTGAAAGCCTTCCAAAATCCATTCTTTTTTGGCGTAGTTTAAGCCATTGGATCGGTGGCATAGGTATAATTGTTTTGTTTATCATTGTTATGCCTACACTTCAGATGGGTAATTATAACCTGTTTACCCTGGAATCATCTTTACAGGAAAAAATAAAACCCAAAATTAAATCCGTCGGATACCGGCTACTTTTTATTTACCTGTTGTTAACCCTTACCGAAGTTGTTCTTTTGTTGTTGGGTAACATGAATTTATATGAAAGTGTATGTCATGCATTTGGCACTATTGCCACAGGTGGGTTTTCTCCTAAAAATACGAGTATTGGGGGGTATTCGCCTTATATTCAGTATGTGGTGATGATTTTTATGCTGTTGTCAGGCACAAATTTTGTCATTCATTATTACCTGGTTAAAAGAAAATTTAATGATATTAAACAAAACGATGAGATAAAGTTTTACCTGGGTACTGTTGCTTTTTTAGGGATAATCCTTACTTTCTCAATTTACTTTAATATGAGTAAATCCTTTGAAGAGTCCTTCAGGGAGTCATTCTTTCAACTTATTTCTATTGTAACCTGTACCGGATATGCTACAGCGGATTATCTGCAATGGCCGGTTTTTGCCTGGATTATTATATTTATGACCATGTTCCTTGGGGGCAGCACCGGCTCAACGGCGGGGGGTATTAAAATGGCCCGGCATTTAGTAATGTTTAAAAATATAAACCGCATATATAAGCAGTTACTGTCACCCAATGCAGTTATTCCTATTCGATTAAATGGCAAAGCGGTTCATGAAGAAACCAACAACTCGATTTTATCGTTTATATTCCTGTACTTTATGCTTTTCGTCATGGGTACTATTCTAATGGTGCTGTTTGGCGTTGATGGAAAAACGGCATCGAGTTCGGTTGCCACCTGTATGGCCGGCATTGGACCCGGTATAGGAACCGTTGGTCCAGCAAGTAACTTCGCGCATTTACCCGGGGTGGGGAAGTCTCTTTTAACGTTTTTGATGCTTGTGGGACGTCTTGAAATATATACTGTGATTATGCTTTTTACACGTAATTTTTGGAGTAAATGAAAACAGTCAAATAGGAATAATTTAACTATTAGAGAGGCTAATTATCTATGGATATCTACCTGACTATTATAATACTTGGATTACTGATTTTTTTGTCCCATGTTTTCAATGAACTGTTTGATAAGACTAAAATCCCCAATGTGCTTTTGCTACTGCTGATTGGCATAATAATAGGCCCTGTAAGCGGTATAGTTACTACAGATTTTTTTGGTCAACTCGGTAATGTGTTTACAACTATTACACTTATAGTCATATTATTCGAGAGTGGTTCGGGGTTAAATTTCGGTGAAATAAAAAAAGCCATTGGTTCGGCTACTCTGCTTACCTTGCTGAAATTTGCTATTCATTTTCTTTTTGAAGGGTTGTTAATTATCAAAGGCATTGTTAGATTATATTTTATTAAATACCAAAAATAATAGTGTAATCATTTATCTGGTACAATAGTGAGGAAATATTATTTAAAATACGGCCCACTTATATTCAGTATCCTGGCAATATTTGCCATGTTGTTTGATGTCGGGTACGATCAGGGAGCTAAAACATTGAAGCTCCTGAATCATTCATATTTTGTTTACCTTCTGGGAATCATCCTGTTTATCCCTGTTAAATATATTGTCGATTTTAAAAGCTTTCAGAAGCTCAGAATATGGATAATCGACCTGGTTTTGTGGGGTTTTTACAACTACCTTCTTGTCAGTGTTCCATTTACAGAACTGTCAAGTGGTTCAGCTTACTATAAGATTTGGCTTTTCCTGGCTTTCTCGATAAGCCTTATTCGTGAAATTTCAGGATTACAGCTTAACCTGCGCTATAAACATGCAAATCCTGCGACTATTTTTATTATGAGTTTTGCATTACTGATTGCTGCCGGAACTCTGTTGCTCATGTTACCCCGTGCTACCCATTCCGGCATTCGTTTTATTGATGCATTTTTTACTTCAACAAGTGCGGTGTGTGTAACGGGGCTTATAGTGGTTGATACCGGCTCGTATTTCACAATATTTGGGCAAACAATTATTATGACGCTTATTCAGCTGGGCGGTATTGGTATAATGACCTTTACCAGTTTTTTTGCGTATTTCTTCATGGGAGGTTCTTCCTATCAAAATCTTCTCTTGTTGGGCAACCTGACTAATGAAAGTAAAATTTCAGAAGTTATCAGAACCCTGAAAAAAATACTTTTTTTCACATTCCTTGTCGAAATCATGGGTTTTGTTCTCATTTACATAAATATCAATTCCCTAACCGACTTAAAACATGCTGACACGCTGTTTTTTTCAGCATTTCATACCATTTCTGCTTTTTGTAACGCAGGTTTTTCAACCCTATCCAACAGCTTCTACGATATAGATTTTCGTTTTAACTATTTCCTGCATAGTACCATTGCGCTACTTTTTATCATTGGGGGACTTGGTTTTCCGGTTATATTTAACCTGTATACCTGGGTAAAACAATGGTTTATTAACCGCTTACTTCGCTTAAATAAACGAAGGGAAAAACTTTATCAGGCACACGTATTTTCACTGAATACAAAGTTGGTACTCTATACCTCCCTGTTTCTTCTTATAATCGGAACATTACTGTTTTATGCCCTGGAATATAATAATACATTGGCTGAACATAATGGAATTGGGAAACTGATAACTGCTTTTTTTGGAGCAGCAACTCCGCGTACCGCCGGGTTCAATACGGTTGATACATCTCTGATTAGCATACCAACCTTAATGTTTGTTCTTTTACTCATGTGGATTGGTGCATCGCCGGCATCCACAGGAGGAGGTATCAAAACAAGTACATTTGCCCTGGCAATTCTCAATGTTATAAGCCTCATCCGTGGAAAAAGCAAGGTTGAGCTTAATCGAAGACAAATACCCGAAATATCTATCCGGCGCTCGTATGCCTTCATGTTTTTGGCTTTGTTTATTATCGGTCTGGCAACATTTATATTGTTTAAAACAGACCCTGAGAAGCAGACTACTGACCTGATATTTGAAGTCTTTTCGGCATTCAGTACGGTGGGGTTAAGCAGAGGAATTACAGCTGATTTATCCGATGCCGGAAAATACATTATCACCATGACTATGTTTATTGGAAGGGTAGGGGCTTTAACGTTTTTATCATCATTTATAAGAAAATCAACCGGTACTTTATTTCAATATCCAACGGAGGGTATTTTAATTAATTAAAAGATAAACATATGAATTTTTTAATAGTTGGTCTTGGAAATTTTGGCGCTGCACTGGCGGTCAGGCTTACGCAACTTGGTCATGAAGTTATCGGCGTGGATAGCAATATGTCGAAGGTAGAAATGTTAAAAAACGATATTACCCATACCATTTGCGCAAATTGTACAGACATTCATTCAGCCAAAGAATTGCCTGTCAAAGAATCTGATGCAGTTATTGTCTGCATTGGTGAGGATGAAGGTAATTCTATTATGGCCACGGCTATCATGAAACAGTTAAATGCCAAACGAATCATTGGCAGGGCGGTATCTGATACCCAGGAAACAGTGCTAAATGCTATGAGAGTAGAGGAAATCGTTCACCCCGAGCAGGATTCAGCAGAAAAACTGGCTAAAAACCTGACTACCGAGGGGTTAATAGATTCTTTTGAGCTAACTGATGAGTACAGTATTGTGAAAGCCGACGTACCTGAAAGGTATGAAGGAAAAATATTAAGTGAGACCGACATCCGTTCCAGGTATAACATCACTGTTTTAGCGATGATTGCGAAATCATATAAAAGAAACTTTTTAGGAATAAATCAATCAAGTCTTGAAGTTAAGGGAGTCGCTAAAGCTGACACAATCCTGGGAAAGGATGAAACTATGGTGATTTTTGGAAATGTTAAGGATATTGAAAAGTTTTTGGAGAGTTAACAAATACCAAAATAAAAAACAGATGAAACAGATATTTAAGATTATACTATTTACTTTTTTTACTACTTCTCTAAGCGGACAAATTTCGTTAGTTTGGGATTTTCAAACAGGAGGGAGAGTTTTTTCATCACCCGTAGTTGATGAAAGTACACTTTACATTGGTAGTAACGACTCGTGTTTATATGCTTTGGATAAGGAAAGCGGCACATTGAAATGGAAATTCAGAACAGAAGGAGAAATTAAATCTCAGCCCCTAGTGTATAAGGGTTCTGTAATTTTTAACAGTAGCGATGGATTCGTGTATTCTGTTAACAAAAATAATGCACATGAGCAATGGAAATTTAAAACAAATGGAGAGAAAAAACTGGACATGTGGGACTATTATCTTTCCTCACCCGTATACTCAGACAATAAGGTGTTTGTTGGGAGTGGTGATGGAAACATTTATGCAATTGACCCTGATAGCGGAACCTTGGTCTGGAAATTTAAAACGGATGGTATTGTGCATGCAACCCCATTGGTTCATAATGAAAAGGTCTATATAGGTAGCTTCGACGGATACTTTTATGCCTTAAGTGCTCATAATGGAAATTTGAATTGGAAATTCAGAACAGTTGGGGACGCTTATTTTCCTGAAGGTGAAATTCAGAAAGGCGCTGCTGTTTACAAGAATTCCGTCATTTTTGGCAGCAGGGATTTTAATGTTTATTCCCTGGATATTGAAACAGGAAGAGGGATGTGGAATATGAAAGAGAAAGGAAGCTGGGTCATTGCCACGCCTCTTGTTGATAATGATATTATCTACTTTGGGACCTCTGATTCCCACAGATTTTGCGGCTTATCTGCAAAAAACGGCTACGAAAAGTGCTCTTATTCTTTAAACATGCGAGTATATGGAGAAGCTGTAGTGTTTGAAAACGATATATATTTTGGGTCTTTTAATGGTAAAATGTATAAGCTTGATAAGTCAAAAGGAGAATTAGAAGAAGTTTTTCAGACTCACGGAAGTATAAAAAATTATTATACGGTTTTCAATAATAAAGATGAATTTAAAACCGGTTTTGAATTGTACGGCAAGGACGTAATTGTCTCAGAGAAGAAAATTCTTAATCTGGGAGCAATCCTGTCAACCCCAATAGTGGATGAAGGTATTATATTTTTTGGGGATGCAAACGGGTATGTTTATGCATGTAAAATTCAGTGAAATAGTGCTTACCACCTTTTTGCCGGAGCAATTTCCCGGGCATAACACAGATATTGGACATTCTGTTCCGATAGCTATCGGAACAGACACCCGACTCTATGCATTGTCAATGCTATACAATCAACTTTTGCCATCTTTTTCCCGGATCAATTTTTCAATTTGCACAAGGGTTGAGGGATTTGGGATTACGAAGATTGAGGTTTAACGAGTTGTGGATCAATATGACAGAGAGTGGGAGAGGGTGAAAGTATAATTGGAGAGGCTGTAGATATTTATCCCGGTAGAGTTTGTATTAGGCGATGTTCTTTTTTATCTTTATTAGGTGTTTTTTGGACATTGCAAATTAGGTTGTGTGTCATGATAAAATTGGAGTTAATATGAAGTTTAAAACATCGGATAACGTTGATTTATACTACAAGACATATGGCGACAAAGCTGATGAACCAATTGTATTGATTCATGGACTTGGCGCAGACCATGAAATGTGGAAACCGCAAATTGAAAACTACCCGGAAAGGGGATTTTTTTTAATAGTTCCTGACATGCGGGGTCATGGGGAAAGTTCAAAGGTAAATTCTTTCAGTATCAGTGATTGTGCCAGAGATATTAGTGAATTGCTGGATCAACTTGAAATAAAATCTGCAAATATTGTTGGAGTGAGCATGGGAGGTGTGATTGCTCAGCAATTTGCATATGACTTTTCCGGAAAGACTTCAAAACTAATAATTACGGATAGTTTTAGTGAGGTGTCGTCCTTAACTGAAAAGTTAGCTGGCTGGCTGCAATGGTTAACGATAAAAATAGCCCCGGCATTGCTTAGCAAATCGCTTGAATCTGCTTACAAAGGAGATGAAAAGGCTGAAGTACGCAATTATTTTAAAAGATCCTATGATCGTATGGATAAAAAGCAATTATTAAAAGCAAGGAAAGCACTTAATAGCTTTAACATCACAAAGCAGCTAAAAAATATTAAAGCTCCGGTTTTGGTTTTGGTTGGAGACGGATTTGGAAAATTTGCCATACAAATGGCCGCGAAGACCGCAAAAGAAATTAATCATTCGAAATTGAAAGTGCTTAAAGGAGGAAGTGACCCATCCAACCTGGTGGTTCCTGAAAAATTTGATAATGAAGTAATTAATTTCTTAAAAATGGATAAAAGTAAGAAATGATAAAATGCCAATAAATAAATTGAAAGAATATTAATGTTGACAAGTATGCTGCGACGCGGAAAATATAAAAAGAAGCACCTAAATGTTATTGGAAGACCTGAAAAATCAGATGATTTCAATTTGATTGATAAAGCTGTTAAATAAAGATGTACTAGCGCTTTCTCCTCCAGATATGTTTAATTCAGACAAATTGATTACTTTTCGTAACAAATAATATTATGATTCAGGAACAAAGATACCTGGGCTTGATTGCCGCATGTGGTATGAACTGCGGATTATGTATTGGATATCTGCGGGAAAAAAAGCCCTGTGGAGGGTGCTTTAAAAAAGATGATTTGAACAAGCCCAATGTTTGTCGAAGTTGTGCCATAGTAAATTGCGAATTTTTAAAAAAAACAGAATCCGGGTTTTGTTACGATTGCGAAAAATTTCCTTGTTCAGGATTAAAGCGTCTTGATAAACGTTACCGGACAAAATATAGAATGAGTATGATCGATAATCTCAATTTCATTAAAGAGAATGGAATGGAAAGATTTCTTGAAAATGAGCAAAGCTGGTGGACTTGTGATATCTGTGGTTCAGGGATTTGTGTACATCGGGATTTTTGTTTGAATTGTAAAACAGAATTATCAAAATAGGATGGATTGCTGTTTGAACAAGCAAATATTTATTCCAAAGAGAAAGAAATGAAAATACTTTCAAGGGAGAAGATCCCAATAGCGGTTTATCTTATGTCGCATGCTGAGAAACTGTTTCACATATTGACATTTTATCCAGGTATGGCAAATATCCGGAGTTATTTATGGAATTTACGAAAGTTTTACACCCTGATATAAAAAAAATTATGAAAGCATTAAACATTTTATTATTAAGCCTGATTTTCAGCAACCTTTTCTCTCTGGAGATTTCAGAGAAAGAAGTTAAAACAGAAGTAAATGAAGTAACCGTATTCCTTGACGGTGCACAAATTGTCAGAAAAAAAACGGTTGATTTAACGAAAGCTAAGACGGTAATCAGGTTTGTTAACTTATCTCCATTTATAGATGCCAAAAGTATTCAGTTAAAAGCTGAAGGCACATTAACTGTTTTATCGGTAAATCACCAGCAAAACTATCTCGATAAAATGGAAAAATCAGCTGAATTGGCTGATTTGGAGAAGCGGCTTGAAACTATTGAGGACAAAATAAAAATTGAAAATACTTATTTGGCAATCATTAAAGAGGAACTTGCATTTTTACAGGAGAACCGGGACATTGGTGGAAAAAATGAGCAGGTGAGTATTACAAACCTTCAGGAAACAGCAGAATTTTATAGCAGTAAATTAACTTCATTAAAAATGAAGGAAATTGAGAGAATTAAAACTCTTACCACATTAAATAAACAAAAAAATGATCTGCAAAATCAGATAAAAACCCTGACAAGCAAGAAAAATTACCCTACAGGTGAGATTTTAGTAAAAGTTGATGCTAAACAAGCTGGCAAGTACTCATTGGAATTAACTTATTTGACAGGAAATGCTGGTTGGTTCCCTTCCTATGATATCCGGGCAAAAAACATCACTGAGCCTGTTCAGTTAATTTATAAAGCGAATGTTAAGCAAGACACTAAAGTTGATTGGTCAAATGTTAAGCTTAAATTCTCATCGGCCGACCCAAATGTATCAGGCGTGGCACCCGAATTACAAACATATTTTCTGAACTATAATACTTTGCCGCCTACTTATAAATTGACTTCAAATACTGTACATGGCAGGGTGTTTGACAGTAATGGCGAACCCTTACCAGGAGCAAATGTAGTTGTGGAAGGAACTACGATTGGTACGGCAACAGATTTTGATGGTAATTATTCAATTACAATTCCAAACAACTCCAGTCATTTAACATTTTCTTATATTGGTTTTAATTCACAAACTTTACCCATTTCAAACTCTGTAATGAATGTTGCGCTTGAGGAAAATGAAATGGAATTGGAAGAAGTTGTAGTTATAGGCTACGGCTCAGGGAAAAAAGCATCCCAGGCCTTACAAGGGCGGGTTGCAGGTGTTAATGCTGACAAATCAAAAATTAAAATAAGAGGAACCAGCAGTATAGCAATACCTACAACACAGGTTGAGAATCAAACTACGGTCGATTTTGAAATCAATACCCCATATTCTATTCTGTCGGATAATAAGAATTATTCGGTTGATATGGAGTTCTATGATTTACCGGCATTCTATCAATATTACTGTGTGCCTAAAATTGACAAAGATGCTTTCTTAATCGCAAATATTGTCGATTGGGAAAAGTATAATCTACTTGAAGGTGAAGCAAATGTATTTTTTGAGGATACCTATGTTGGCAAAACACTCATGGATGTTCGCTTCGCTTCGGATACACTGGAGATTTCGTTAGGCAGGGATAAAAAAGTGTCTGTTAATCGTGAAAAAATAAAGGATTTTACCACCAAACAATTTATTGGAAACAAAAAAGAAGAAACACGGGCATGGAAAACAACCGTAAAAAACAACAAAAACCAGGTGATCAATATGATTATCCTTGACCAGGTTCCTGTTTCAACTATCGAAGAAATAGAAGTGAATGTTCAAAATAAATCAGGTGCAGAACAGAATCCGGAAACAGGAGAAATAAAATGGGAATTTGAACTTGCCCCCGATGACAAAAAGGAATTTGAATTAAAATATTCGGTTAAATATCCAAAATATCGAAATTTGATAGTGGAATAATCTCCTTCAAAGACTCTGGGTTCCCAGGTTTATTAAAGTGTTAAAAAATAAATCACTAATTTTATAATGTTATCACAATAACAATAAAATAGAATCGTTATAATACTGTTGTTAATTAAATAACAGAAATTAAATATTATAAAAATGAGTGATTTAACGTTTAAAATTAAAGCGCAGAGCGAAAGCGCAGCCAAAACTATTGTCAAAGCACGTAATTTTGAGATCGTGGTAGATGAACCCGAAGCTCTTGGAGGAACAGACGTAGCCCCGAACCCGGTTGAATATGTCCTGGCGGCATTCGCCGGTTGCCTGAATGTAATGGGACATCTCGTTGCACAGGAAATGGGATTCGAATTAAAGAGCCTCAAAATAGAAATGGAAGGGAACCTGAATCCTGCCAAATTATTTGGAAAAAGTGATGACGAACGTGCCGGATATAAAAATATAATCATCAAGCTGATACCGGAAACAGAAGCTGATGATTCTATTCTGGATAAATGGGTGCATGCAGTTGAATCCCGTTGTCCGGTAAGTGACAACCTGCAGAATGTAACTCCGGTGTCAGTCGAGGTGGAAAAATGTGCTATGGCCTCCTGACAGATACTGGAAAACCATCATAAATAAGGGGCTGTCTCAGGATTGAGATGGCCTTTTTTTTTATCTTTACAGTCAAATTAAAAGAATAATGAAGCAGTTGAAAAATATAGCCCTTTTCACTTACCTGGCACTCTTACTTTCAGGATGTGAGAATGGCAATGCCAGAATAAAATCAGGAGATCCGTCGGACTCAGATTCAATCATCAGTATTACTCTCTTATATACAAACGACGAGCATGGCTGGCTCGCTCCCAATGAGGATTATGGTGGGGCACCGGGTTTAATGTATAAATGGAAAGAACAGGAAGGTTATGACAAATCGGACAATTACCTGATATTAAGTGGTGGTGATATGTGGTCCGGTCCGTCCATATCCACCTGGTTTCAGGGAGAGCCCATGGTGGAGGTGATGAACGCCATGGATTATGATGCGGCAGCGATTGGTAATCATGAGTTTGATTTTAAAGTGGATGTTCTTAAGGAACGCCTGGCAGAACAAAGCTTTCCTTTGCTTGCGGCCAATATTGTAGAAACTGCCACCAATGAGATCCCTGATTTTGCAGAACCTTACATTATTGAAGAGATCGATGGCGTCAAAGTTGGCATCATTGGCCTGGCATCGCTGTCGACACCCTCATCCACCTTTCCCGCAAATGTGGAAGATTACAGCTTTACCGGTTATGAAGCTGCCATTCATAAATATGCCCGGGAAGCAAAAAAAGAAGGTGCAGTTGTGCTTATTCTTCTGGGACATATTTGTTATGAGGAGATGACGGAACTGACAGATGTGGCCCGGGAGAACGGGATCAGCGTAATGGGAGGTGGCCATTGTCATCAGAAATATATTGAAGTAGACAATGGTGTGGTTTTAATGCAAACCGGAAGTGGTATGAGAGCTTACGCAAAGGTGAAGTTCGATTATCATTTGCATGATTCAACCACAATGAATTTCGAATATGAGATTGTTGAGAACACATCAAATGGCGCCGATGCGGGCATTCAGGAAATTGTGGAATTCTGGCAGGAGGAGACAGATAAAGAATTATCGGAGCAAATAGGATATACCGATGAGACCATTGAACAGACATCTCCCGAAATGAGAAATATGGTGTGTGATTCCTGGTTGTATACTTTTCCGGAGGCGGACGTGTCCTTAACCAATGGAGGAGGCATCCGGCAGGATATTTCCGAAGGCCCCATTACCCTTTCTACTATTGTGGGCCTTTTGCCTTTCGAAAACACAATTGTAAAACTTGAAGTCACAGGAGAACAGCTTAAAGTATTGTCGCTTGCCGAAGATATTTATATGGGAGGCATGACCACCATTGGTGGCTTTACTCTTTCGGACGGTACCGGAATCAGGGATGAAAAAATCTACACCGTTCTCACAAACAATTACTTGTATTCCCGCGATGATTATCCTTTTTCCACCTACGATCCCGATCCGGTTGATACCTATGTTCATTATCGTGAACCACTTATTGAATGGCTTAGATCGATTAATACGGATCCGGACGATCCGCTTACCAATTATCTTGATTATGAGAGGAGGAGGTAAGAAGAAGCCCCAAGCTCCAGGCTGGAAGTTCTCCTCCTTCGCTGGAGCTTCGGAGGACAGGCAAAGCTGAAAGCTAAAAGCTGAAAGGAAGAGAAAAAGGAAGGAGGAAGCTGAAAACTGTTTTCTTCGCTGAGGCCTTCGCCAGACTTTCTTATCTTTTCGCTGCCATTTAATTTATGGATTATGGAGGACAAAAAGATCAGCGTAGGCGGGAACTCATCAACGCTTGAAGGTAATCGGTGATCGGTGATCGGTGATCGGTGATCGGTAATCGGTAATCGGTGATCGGTGGCATTGCCTATAAACCCATCAACCCTTAAAGGTAATCGGTAATCGGTGATCGGTATTCGGTAATCGGTAATCGGTGATCGTGGCATTGCCTATAAACCCATCAAACATTCCTTAATACTCCCTGGGGACAACCCTGAATTTCCGTTCGGCCCTGTATTCCCGTCCAAACATATCATAAGCCTTTATATAAACAGTATGTTCGCCCAGTTCCAGATCGGTGGGTAAAAAGCCTGTCCATGTATGCAGACTTTCCACCGGATTTGAAGGCCTTCGGCCCGGGATAGGTTCTTTGGTGAAATCCCATTCCACGATTTCTTTGACATAAAATGGATCGTGCCTGGGATTGTGCCGCATTTTCTCCCACCCGCCATCATCAATTTTATAGACTAAGGAGTCCTTTGGGCTGCCAATGAAAAAATTCACTACAATCTGTGCATTGGCCCAGGTATTTTGTACTACCAGGTTGGGGGTGAAAACCGCCATTTTATACTCAGGATCTTTATGGAATGCCTTATAGTCAATGGTATACTGGTTATCATTAAAGCTTATGCAGGCATATCCTTTTGGGGTACCGTCTCTCATGGTGGAAACGGGTATGCCCTTATCGTTAAGTTTACCGCTGTACCAGTCGCCTGAGGTGGTGCCAACATTATAATGATGGTGCACACCCTCCTGTGGCCAGCCTTGTTCGAGGCCTAAAAAGAGTTGTTTTTGAAGATGGGTGTGAGCTGATAAGGACAAATTGTGCGGGAAATCCTTTAAAAGCTGAAACAGACGGACCTGGTGTATGAAATTAAAGGGACCGTAATCTTTACTTTCGTTCAGGGGAATATGAAAAGTCAGTACCACGAGATGATCTTTCGGAACGAATTTCAGATCATTTTCAATAAAAATAAACTGGTCTTCGCGCAAACCACCCCAATACCCTTTTCCATCCCTGGGGTCGGGATATAAAATATCATCGAGGATAATAAAATGTACTTTCCCATGGTTGAAAGAATAGGTTGCGGGACCAAAATGGGTTTCGAAAGTTTCATCGGAAAGGCTGTCGTGTTCAACATCAAAATTTAAATCGTGATTCCCCATAATGTTGTGCCAGGGAATTTCTGTTTCCTTAATGGCCTCTTTGTAAGGCTGAAATAAATCGAGGTCATCACCGACAAGATCGCCCAGGCTAATACCGAATTCAACATTCTGCACATTTTTTAGTTCGCCGGCGATGGTACGGTGAAAATAGTCTACTTCTTGTTTTGTATAGGGTTGAGGGTCGCCAAAAACGAGAATACTGAAGGAGTGGGGTTCATTGTGAGGAAAAAGTCCGAAATTCACTTCCTCAGGAAGAGGCCCCGTGGGAGGGGTCCCCGCAAATTCAAGATCCGGAGATCCTTCAGGTTTATGGATGTAGTAAAACTGCGGGATGTTATACTCGTTTACGGGGACTTTATAGCCGGCCGGTTTAATCACAAAAACAATATTATCGTTTTGCAGGGGAAGGCTATATTTTCCCTTCTTATCGGTTATAGTTACCTCTTTTCCGTTCGACACAGCTACATTGGGAATGCCTTTTTCCTTTCTATCGAAGGTATTGTTCCCATTCAGATCTTCATAGACGAATCCGGTTACCCGGGTTTGAGCTATAGTTAGCGCTGAAAAGATAAATGCCAGGAAAAAAATGGCGGATGTGCGTTTTTTCATTTTCCGGGGATATTACAGTAAATTTTACTTCTGATAATTCCCTGTAAAGATAATTATCCTGTTTGAATGTTGGGTTCAGGGTATGTGAATTCCAGGTAAATTTTTCTTTCAATACAAAAACCCAAATAATCACGGGGGGATACGGTTTTGATAGCTGTACTTTATATTACCGGCTGCAATATAAGCGTTCTTTAATCCTGCTATTTGCTTTTGCTGTTTATTTTTCCCTCCGATTTCAAAGCTGTAAACTTCATCGAAGCGCGGTCGCAAGCCTTGATCTCGAACATTGGTTTCGCTGAACTCATCTCCATTAGACGGTTCGGTTATGATCCAGACACTCGGCTGCTTTACGGGGCAAAGCGTGAACGATTTATCTCCAATGAACAAATAGAAGGCCAATTGGCATTACCGGTGCCTGCCTATTAGCATTCTAAATATAATCTAAATATGCATACATATAGAAAAATGAATTTTGAATTATTGTAATTTTGTTTAAAAATATACTGATATGAGGAAATCAATTTTTCTTTTGGCAATTGTCGTGGTTTATGCCCTGGTGAGCATAACCTCCTGCAATAAGGAGAATGATGTTGAACTGGATGTAAGTCATGAGGATGGGATAAATTCTACGGTAGCTGTTGATAGTGGAAGCATAGGGCTTGTTGTTGATACAAGACTTATTGCAAAAAAAGGTTATCAACCATCCAGGGCAACGATTGCTTTTTCCGGTGATTATTCACAGTACTCTGATGAGGTGAAAATTGATCTGTCAACAAATATAGGAGTGTTACGGCTAAAGTATGAAGATGTTCCGGCCGCTATTCGGGAAGGTTTTTCCGACGGGGTTCCTTTAAACATAACGGTTTTTGATGAGCAGAGTACTGAACTGGGTAATGCTTCTTATAGCCGTCAGCCCGTAGACGCTTCAAATAATCCCGTAAACGTGGAAACAGATCTGTCCGAAATACTTCCGCAATTGTCACTTAACCCTGATACTCCCTATCTTCTTTTTTCAGAGACTTCGGAGAAGGTACTGACAACTGTGCCTGTTCCTGCTACTGGATTTCCTCCTTATCCACGTGGTGTTTCTACCTATGATTATGATCCTGAAGGAAGCAATCTACAGGAGTTTTATTTTGAGAAAGGAAATGGTGGGGATGAACCGGAATATTTCTTGCTTAGTCCGGGCGGATTCATTGTTACAGGTTACCCCATGAGCCAGTCAACTGTCCAATACACTCCCGGGGAAGATACCCATTTGGAAAAATTGGTGGTAGAAGTTGATGGAGGTGGCTGGGTTAAGTTAAAAACCCGGTCTGGTAATTATTATAAGGAACACCTTGATGATTCTAATCCCGGCGGCAGGAATTATGCTTTTAATGAAGGTACAGAAGATGACTATACACGGTTTAGGATTATTAATGCTGATATCAGATGGACTCTCACCGACAGAGGTATCAAATTCAATGAGCCTGTTTTGCCTCCCGCGAGGCTGGACTTTGCCTATAGTGCAACCCTTTCCAATTGTTCTTCTGCTGCGCTCACTGAAACGGTTGGACGGAACGAAACCAGGTCCCAAACTTTTACCTCGGGTTCTGAAGAGAGTTTGCAGCTTTTTTCGAGTCATACGGCTTATGCTGAAGTGAGTGCCGGAGTGGAAGTTGAAGCAACTTTTTTCGGTGCCGGAGCTACCTATAATCTTCAGGTAACGGCAGGTTATGAATATACCACCGCAGAAACAAAAACGACTACAAGTTACTGGCAGGAATCCGAAACAACCGAGATAGAAACTTCCAGGACCCGCACGGTGCAATTGGTTCCTAATAGCGCTGTTGAGGTTTATGATGCTGTTCAATCTCTTGACAATGTAAGGATCCCGTTCACCAAGGAATTCCGTTTGGAAGGTGTTGATTCCGACGGGGAAAAAATTGCAGGGAGTGAACTACAATTCCAGCTCTTTACCAGTCAGTTTGAAGGGATTGTTACAGAGACAGGACCTGATTATGTTGATTTTACTGTGAGGGG
>CAYRTD010000092.1:0-16378 GCA_964426915.1 uncultured Bacteroidaceae bacterium
CCCTCACTCCCTAACAAAACTACGAGTTGTCATTTCGACGGAGGGGATTTTGCCCTGGCAAAATCCCCGATGGAGAAACCTCTCTCTCCGTCAAATCCGAAAATGCTCATTGGAAAAATCGCATCAATAACACTTAAAAACTAATCAGTACAAAAAAGCAACTAGCCAGATACTGTCCCTAAGATAAATGTAAACAACTGAATTTCTTACAACAAATGACTGTTTTGTCCTTAAGTTGACCCGTATACCCCACTCGGGGTTGCCAACTCTAACTGACGTTACACATATCATTTATATTCGTTATACTGTCACACCGATTACCGATCACCGAAAAGTTTATAGGTTTAATCGCCGAATCGTTTATGGGTTTCTATTGGTTGAAAGGTCACACCGATACCGATCACACCGATTACCGATCACCGATCACCGCTTACCGCTCACCGCTCACCGATTACCGATTACCGCTCACCGCTCACCGCTCACCCCTACCTTCCCCTTCCTCAAACCGAAACCCACTATAGGCATTTTTTATCTGATCAAGGATTTCCAGGATCTCCCCGACATTCATTGTGGTAAGTAATTTCAGTCTTGTTTCCTTAAAATGGGGTAGCCCTTTGAAATAATTTGAAAAGTGTCTTCTCATCTCGTATATACCCACCGGTTCTTTTTTCCATTCAAGTGACTTAATAAAATGTTCCCTGGCAATTTCAACTTTTTCATCAAGCACAGGTTCCGGGAGTAGTTCTCCTGTCTTTAGATAATGCTTAATATCCCTGAATATCCATGGTTTTCCAATAGCAGCACGGCCTATCATAATTCCGTCAACTTTATATTTCTCAAACATTTCCGCGGCAATTTCGGGTCCGGTAACATCCCCGTTGCCAATAACCGGTATTTGAATATCCGGGTGTTCTTTTACTTTACCAATAAGAGTCCAGTCGGCTTTGCCCTTATATAACTGAGCACGGGTTCTTCCATGGATTGTGAGCGCTTCTATTCCCGCATCCTGCAAATGCAGGGCAATTTCCAGAATATTTTTGGAATCTTCGTCCCAGCCCAGCCGTGTTTTTACGGTAACCGGTTTGCTTGTTGCATCAATAATAGCCCGGGTCATTTCGATCATGAGAGGCAAATTTCTCAGCATTCCGGCTCCCGCTCCACGGTTTGCTATTTTTCTCACAGGACAGCCGAAATTAATATCTATGATCTCAGGACCGGCTTTCTCTGCAAGCCTTGCTGCTTCCGTCATTGAATCGGTTAAATGTCCGTATAACTGTATCCCTATGGGCCTTTCATGATCAAAAATATCCAGCTTTTTAACACTTTTTGCACCATCACGTATCAGTCCGTCGGAAGAAATAAACTCCGTATATACAACATCTGCCCCGAACTTTTTGCATATATACCTGAAGGAAGGATCGGTTATATCTTCCATGGGAGCAAGAAACAGGGGTTTTTCTCCAAGCTCGGTATCTCTTATCTTCACTTTTGTAAATAATAGTTAAATTTGGCACAAAATTATAAATAAAGTATTAATGAGCGCAATCCATCTGAAAGATAGTAGTCCCGGAGTTCAATTTCTTTTCAGTTTACTTATAGTAATTGCATCCTGGTTGATATTTCAGCTACTGGCCTTACTTACAGGAGCATTAATTTTTGATGTCGGTCTTAATGATATTCAATCGGCACTTAACGATTACAACGATCCGGTAAATATTGCCTATCAGAAATACCTGCAATCCGTAATATCCATTGGTATGTTTGTAGCCGCTCCCCTTGCAATCGCTTTTTCATTGAGTGATAATTCCATTAAATTTTTCAGATTGGATTATTATCCCGGACATACGGTTGCTTTCCTGGTTGCCCTCCTGATGATCCTTTCACTTCCCATGAATAATTATTTTACCTATCTGAATGGTTTGCTTGAACTGCCCGGGCCTTTTTCAGGGGTGCAGGAGTATATGGTGGATAAGGAGACCCGCGCTCAACAGGTTTTTGAACGTTTTCTGAATGTAAGTGGTATCGGTGCATTGCTTGTGAATATCCTGGTTATTGCCATAATACCTGCCATAGGAGAAGAACTACTATTTCGGGGAGTGCTTCAGAAAATATTCATACGCTGGACAAATAACATCTTCCTGGGTGTATTGATTACTTCACTGGTATTTGCAGTTTTGCATTTTCAGTTTTTGTCTGTTCTGCCTCGATTTATTCTGGGGATGATACTGGGATATATTTTTGTCTGGACACGCTCCTTATGGATGCCGGTTATAGCGCACTTTGTAAATAACGCACTGGCAGTGGTCTATTTTCATCTGATGTACAATAATAAAATAGGAGAGGGGATCGAAAACGTTGGAAAGCCCGAAAATGAACCGGTTTACGCTATGCTGAGTATCGGTATCGTTTTAGTGCTTCTTTTTGTAATCAGGAGATTAATGCTGGAAAAAACAAACACTAACTGATATCATTACAGAATGTTAAGTGTTTGATTCATAATGTTCGAGATCAAGGCGTGCAAAAATTTTTATCCGCAGCATACTAATGTATGTGAGGAATTAAAATTTTTGCAACAACGCAGATATCGGACATTATGAACAAACACTAACTGATATCAAGTTGAAGCCTGCTAAGAACATCAAATTCACTTAATTCATTCTTGCGAAAGACATATACAACTCCGTAGTCCGAAGCCTTTTCCCGTTTAAGTTCTTCCGGAAGGTCTTTGTAGGTGTCTTCTACCTCATTCCATAATTGCTGAATGACGGCATCTGCTTCCTTTCTTTTTTCTGCCAGTTCTTTTTGTGCCCTCTGAACTCTTGTTGCCAGACCTGACTGATATTTACAGCTATCCCTGAAGTTATCGCAGTGGACCTTAACTACGGCTATGGTGGGGTTTGTAATGGGACTCATTCCTTCCATTCTCCTTTTTTGTTCACCTTCCATAAGTCTCTCGCTCCAGTATAAAATATCTTTTTCTGAAGTAAGAGGAGGAAGCTTTTTTTCCCCTTCGGTAAGACTGAAATATGCGCGTAAGGCTTCAGGCATCTCACCCCGCTGAATAGCCATGTTGATTACCTGAATAAAATGTGAAATGTAAGTTTTTGCTTTTTTCAGGGATTTATGGTAATCCTTGTTCTTCTCAATCTGCAGGTTATACGCAGTCTTATGCTCCGATAGGGCATTTTCATAAGAAGGCAGTAAGGCCTGTATCTTTGTTAAAGTCCCCTGGCCAAAGGCTAGTTTAAAAGGAGGAATCTCTTTACCTTTGTCCCGAGCTGTACGTAATGATTTTAATCTTGCATTGTCTGTGTTGGGAAGTCGACGATAAGGCATGTTGAAAAAAATGTTAATAAAATGTTAATAGCATGATACCCTAATGCGAATATATTAAATATATAATAAAGAACAATAGTATTCGCAATTCTTTGATAAAAATGGTTGTTTTTTTTAGACTTTTGATTATTAATTATATAGATCCTTCATTCTTATGTTAGTGAGCTCAAGTAATACAGAAAAGTTTGATATTGTAAAGAATCATTATAAATTAGGGAATTATTAAAATCGGGGATTATTCCAGGATGAATAATACCTGCCATAGTTCTGACCGGAAAATCAGAGAGTTTCGTAAAGGAGTTCTGTTTTTTTTTGGCTCAGGCTAAAACCTTTAAAATGCTTTAAATATGTTTGATCCACAAATTTATTCCAAGAGAAGAAAATTATTAAAGGAAAGATTTAAAGAAGGAATTTTACTTTTTCCAGGAAATGTGGAAAGTCCCATGAACTATCCCTCAAATACCTTTCACTACCGTCAGGATAGTAATTTTCTCTACTTTTTCGGTCTCGACTCACCTGGTGTTAATGCCATAATCGATCTGGATAATGACCGGGAAATTATTTACGGCGATGACTTCACCATCGATGATATCATCTGGATGGGAGATCAGCCACTTTTGAAAGATCGGGCTGAGAATGCCGGTATTAGAAATGTGAGAAGCTCTTCTGAGTTAGCAGATGATATTTCCAAAGCTCTGGCTGATGGAAGAAATGTATATCTGCTACCTCCTTACAGGGGCGAAACCAAGATTTTCCTTGCCGGTCTGCTGAATACCGGCGTAGATAATTTGCAAAAGCATGTATCGGAGGAATTTATCAGGGCAGTAGTTTCTCTGAGGGAGATTAAGGATGAGTATGAGATACAGCAAATTGAATATGCGGTCGATGTGGCTTACAAGATGCATACCACCGGAATGAAAATGGCTTATCCGGGTACCTGGGAAAGAGAGATTGCGGGTATGGTGGAAGGAATTTCTCTTGCTAACGGACGTCCGGTTTCATTTCCGGTAATATTAAGCATGGATGGGCAGACTCTTCATAATCACAAGCATGACAATCTTCTTAAGGAGGGCCGGTTGATGGTTACCGACGCGGGTTCTGAATCCCCCTTACATTATGCAAGTGATATCACCAGGACAGTTCCGGTTGGGGGTAAATTCAGCCTCAGGCAAAAAGAGATATATGAAATTGTACTCAAAGCCAACCAGGATACTATTAAAGCTACAAGGCCGGGAGTCAGCAATAAGGAATTGCATTTAGTGGCTGCTGAAATTATTGCCGGCGGACTTAAAGAATTAGGTCTGATGAAAGGAGATGTAAAAGAGGCAGTGGCAAAAGGGGCTCATGCACTGTTTTTTCCGCATGGTCTAGGACATATGATGGGACTGGATGTTCACGATATGGAAGGACTGGGAGAAGATAATGTTGGGTATGATGAGCATATCAAAAGGAGTGATCAGTTTGGACTTGGTAATCTCAGGCTGGGCAAGGAATTAAAGCCCGGTTTTGTTTTCACCATAGAACCCGGTATCTATTTTATCCCCGCATTGATCGATCTGTGGAAAAATGAGAAAAAGCATATGGAATTCATTGATTTCGACAAACTGAATTCTTACAGGGATTTTGGGGGAATCAGGATAGAAGACGATATCCTCGTTACAGAAAAATCCGGGAAAATTCTTGGTAAGCCCATACCCAAAACTATTCAGGAAATTGAGGGTTTGATGGCAGAATAAACCAGTGACTATTTAGTGTCTGTCCATAATGTCCGATATCTACGGTTGGGAAGCTCGTTATCACTCGGTTCTGCGTTGTGAAGAGACTGTCTAAAGACCTATGCTTTCAGATTGTAAGTTCTTTTAAAATGATTATTACTTTATGAGGCTCCGGCTTTTACATACTCCCGGTTCATTCTCACAATATTGGACAAACTTATCCCCTTGGGGCATTCTGCTTCACAGGCTCCGGTATTTGTGCAATTACCAAAGCCCATATCATCCATAACAGCCACAAGTTTTCTAACACGGTCTTTGGCTTCAATTTTGCCCTGGGGAAGAAGAGCCAGCTGGGAAATTTTTGCTCCTACAAAAAGCATTGCCGAGGCATTCTTACATGCTGCCACGCAGGCACCACATCCAATGCATGCGGCAGCATCGAATGCCAGATCGGCGTTTATTTTGGGAACCGGTATTGCGTTTGCCTCGGGAGCATTCCCTGTGTTTATGGAGATGTACCCACCCTCAATCATAATTTTATCGAAGGATGTCCTGTCAACAATAAGGTCTTTGATCACCGGGAAAGGTTTGGCCCTCCAGGGTTCAATGATCAGGGTATCCCCGTCTTTGAAGTTCCGCATGTGCATCTGGCACACGGTAATTTTCTGATCGGGGCCGTGTGGACGGCCATTTATATAAATACTGCAGGTTCCGCATATTCCTTCCCTGCAATCATGATCAAACACCACCGGCTCTTCATTTTTTGCGATAAGGCTTTCATTGAGTACATCAAGCATCTCAAGGAATGAACTGTCTGATGAAATATCTTTGACCTCGTATGTAACGAATTTACCTTTGGCCTTTGAGTTCTTCTGCCTCCAGATTTTCAGGGTAAGATCCATAATTTTATGATTATTTCTTATTATTATTTAGTGCCTGTCAATAGAGTAAAGTGTTTGTTCCGATAGCTATCGGATCAGAATGTTCGAGATCAAGGCGGTTGCAACAACGCAGATATAGAACATTATGGACAAACACTATTTATAATTTCTGGTCTTCAACTCTACTTCTTCAAATTTCAGTTCTTCTTTATGCATTTTTGGCTCACCATTTTCTGTGTTTTCCCATACGGCAACGTATGTAAAATCCTTATCATTACGCACGGCCTCACCTTCGCTGGTCTGGTATTCCTCACGGAAATGACCTCCACATGATTCCTCGCGCTGAAGAGCATCCATTGCCATCAATTCTCCCAGTTCGAGAAAATCGGCTACCCTGGTTGCTTTCTCGAGTTCGGGATTCAGGTCGTACATTTCTCCGGGAATATTTACATCCTTCCAGAATTCTTCCCTGAGCTCACGGATTTCTTTTATCGCCTGTTTTAGTCCTTTTGCTTTTCTGGCCATTCCTACATGTTCCCACATGATATTTCCGAGCTTTTTATGAAAAGTATCTACACTGGTCTTACCTTTGACGGAAATCAGTTTTTTCATTTTGGCGCTTACCTTTTCTGCTGCCTCGTTAAATTCCGGAGAATCGGTTGGCATCCGGGGAGTGCTGATATCTTCGGATAAATAATCCTGAATGGTATAGGGAAGAACGAAATACCCGTCGGCTAGGCCCTGCATCAACGCACTTGCTCCAAGCCGGTTAGCTCCGTGATCCGAGAAGTTTGCCTCACCAATCGCAAAAAGCCCGGGAATAGTAGTCATGAGATTATAATCCACCCATATTCCCCCCATGGAATAATGGATAGCGGGATAGATCATCATCGGAGTTTCATAGGGATTATCATCCACAATTTTTTCGTACATCTGGAAAAGGTTCCCGTATTTTGATTCAATGCTGTCTTTTCCCTGTTTCTCAATCGCATCCTTAAAGTCGAGATATACAGCCAGACCCGTTCCCACTCCGTAACCGGCATCGCAACGTTCTTTTGCTGCCCGGGAGGCAACATCTCTGGGTACCAGGTTTCCGAAAGCAGGGTATCTTCTTTCAAGATAGTAGTCTCTTTCTTCTTCGGGGATGTCACGTGGGTTTAATTTCCCCTCCCTGATCTTCGCAGCGTCCTCTTTGTTTTTTGGGACCCATATTCTTCCGTCATTACGCAGACTTTCACTCATTAGGGTAAGTTTCGACTGGTATTCCCCGTGAACCGGGATGCAGGTAGGATGGATCTGTACAAATGAGGGATTTCCAAAAAAGGCTCCGCGCTTATAACTTTGCCAGGCTGCACTAACATTAGCTCCCATTGCCATGGTAGAAAGAAAATAAGCATTTCCGTATCCTCCGGAGGCAATTACCACGGCGTGTGCAAAATGTTTTTCAATTTTTCCGGTTTTCATGTCGCGGGTAACGATCCCTCTTGCCTTACCATCGATGACAACAAGATCATGCATTTCGGTACGGGTGTAGATCTTCACCTTATTCATTTTCACCTGACGCATGAGGGCACCGTATGCACCCAGCAACAATTGCTGGCCGGTTTGTCCTCTTGCATAAAAAGTCCTGGAAACCTGTGCTCCACCAAAAGAACGGTTGTCGAGGTATCCGCCGTAATCCCTTGCAAATGGCACTCCCTGGGCTACACATTGGTCGATAATATTATTACTAACTTCCGCAAGCCGGTAAACATTTCCTTCGCGGGAGCGGTAATCGCCTCCTTTTATGGTATCGAAAAATAAACGGTAAACACTGTCTCCGTCATTCTGATAATTCTTTGCAGCATTAATACCTCCCTGGGCAGCAATACTGTGAGCTCTTCTCGGACTGTCCTGATAGCAAAAAGCCTTAACGTTAAAACCGAGCTCTCCGAGGGAAGCTGCAGCAGATGCTCCTGCTAAACCTGTTCCCACAACTATCACGTCGAGCTTCTTTTTATTATTCGGATTAACCAGCTTTTGTCCGGCTTTGAAGCGGGTCCACTTTTCTGCCAGGGGCCCCTCCGGAACTTTTGAATTAAGTTTAACCATATCGTGGATAATGATTTTAATTATCTGATAAAATATATAATCAGGGGAATGGCGGCAAATCCTGCAACAACGATGACCGTATAAATAATCCCTGCTTTGTTTATTGCTGAAGCATAACTTCTTTGCTCGAGCCCGATTGTTTTAAAAGCAGACTGAAATCCGTGTATCAGATGAAAGCCGAGAAAAAGGAAACTGGCGATGTAAAAAATGACAAATCCGGGCCGCTGGAATTTCGCTATGACCAGTGATCCCAGATCGTGATATTCTTTCCCGTTGATCATGACATCCTGTACTTCACCAAAAAATTTAGCCTTGAAATAAAAGTCTGTAAGGTGGATGGCAAGAAACACCAGAATGATGATCGCAGTGTGAATCATGAACTTTGAAAAAAAAGAAGTCATTTCGTAGTTTTCCACCTTGTACCTGTTAGGTCTTGACATCCAGTTTTGTATCTGGAGTATCAGACCATAAATGATATGAAGGAGGAAACCTGCGAAAAGGAATATTTCAAAGATCTTGATGACAATATTGGTGCCCATGAAATGAGCCGCAATATTAAAATTGTCCGTCTCTTCGAAAAATATAAGCAAGGAGTTGATGCCAAGGTGAACCAGCAGGAATACGACCAAAAAAAGGCCTGCTGCAGCCATCATTATCTTTTTACCAATTGAGGAGGTGAAAAAGTTACCCATAGGAGTTGTTTTAATTTCGATTTGTGCCTGTTTTATTAGATCGGACTAATTTACTAAATTATCTTTGATGAATGATATCTATATATTGTGTTATATAAATCATTACAATATTAAAAAAATTGTTGCTATGAAAAATAATGATCATGAAGTGAATCTCTTTATTAAGAACCGGTTTAAATTATCTTCCAGACTGAAACCCAAAAGCACATTGATACTTTTTGGCGCTGATGAAATGCCCAGGAACGGAGACCAGTTTTTTCCCTTTAGACAAAATTCCGACTTTTTTTATCTCACCGGTATCCGTCAGGAGAATTCCGCGTTGATATTAACCCCCGATCATAGAGATCCCGCCATGAGAGAAATCCTGGTTATCATGAAATCCACCCCCGAAATGGAGATCTGGAACGGTCGCAAACTGAGCATTGCCGAATCCATGGAAATAAGTGGTATCTCCCGGATTATTTACCAGGAGTCTTTTGAATCCGTCTTATCTGATATCCTTTCAAATATGGAGAATATTTACCTGAACAAGCCAGAGTTACCCAAATTTATTCCTGAGGTGGAATCCAGGGATGAACGGCTGGGGAAAAAGATAATGGAAAAATATCCATTTCATAACTACCTTCGGGTTGCTCCTTTTTTAAGAGATTTCAGAGCTGTTAAGGAAGAACAGGAGATCCGCCATATCCGGAAAGCTATTCAGATTACCAATAAAGGTTTTCAAAGGGTGCTTTCCAAAATAATACCCGGGATGAATGAAAAAGAAACGGAAGCGATACTCAGTTATGAGTTTCTGAGGAACGGGGCTGCAGGATTTTCTTTTTCACCCGTAATTGCTTCCGGAATTAATGCCTGCTATCTGCATTATAATGATAATAATAAAATAATGGAAGAGGGTGAGCTTGTCCTGATGGATTTTGGAGCCGAATTCAATTATTACGCAGCCGACTGTTCCAGGACTCTGCCGGTAAATGGAAAATTCACAGAGCGGCAGGCTGAATTATACGATGGTTTGCTGGATATTTTTTTCCGGGCAAGAGAGCTTATGAAACCCGGAATTCGTATGGAAGAGGTTCATAATAATGTATGTGAATGGATGAAAACTTTCCATATAGATGTTGGTTTATATACTGAGGAGGACCTGGAAAATGTAGAATCGGAAAAACTGCTCTGGTCAGATTATTATATGCATGGAACAGGGCATTCTTTGGGACTTGATGTCCACGATTATTATGATAAATCTGCCGTTTTTGCCCCGGGAATGGTATTTACCTGTGAACCAGGAATATACATCAGGGATGAAAATACCGGCATAAGGCTGGAAAATAATATTCTGATAACCGAGAATGGAAATGAAGATCTGACCAAAGAAATTCCGCTGGAAAGAAAAGAAATTGAAAGAATTATGCAAAAGCGATAAAAACCCAGACCACATCATGAAAAATTTTAAACACAGGAATATTTCAGTACATTATGCTTTATACGGTGATTCCCGGAACCCGCCGGTGGTACTTTTACATGGATATCTGGAATCACTCGAGATATGGAAGAATTTTGTGCCACTTCTGGAAGACGAATTCTATCTGATTTGCCCTGATCTGCCCGGTCACGGTAAATCCGGAGTCTTTTCCACAACACATACCATGGAAGAACTTGCTGATTCGGTCAGGGATCTTATACTGAGCCTGGACATAAAAAAGGTTCATATGGCAGGACACTCAATGGGAGGTTATGTTGCCCTTGCCTTCGCTGATCTCTATGATGAATATCTGCATTCATCCGTTCTTTTTCATTCTTCATGTTACCCGGATACAGAAGAAAAAAGGTCCAGCCGGAACCGTGAAATTGACTTGCTCAGAGGAGGTAAAAAAAATGTAATTGTCAATACAAATATTCCCATGGCCTTTGCCGATGATAATCTGGAAGAATACCATGATGAACTGGAAAGGGTGAAAGAAATCGCTTCAGGATCGGAAGAGGAGGGCCTCATTGCCGTATTAAACGGTATGAAATTACGTCCGGAACGTTGCCATGTTCTCAATAAGGATGAAGTTCCCTGGATGCTGATATCGGGAAAAAAAGATAATTATATAGCTTTTGATGTTGCACAAAAAATAAAGGACACCACAGGCATTGACGAACTGGCCATTCTGGAAAACAGTGGTCATATGGGTTTCATTGAAGAAAGAGAAAGGTCGGCAGAAATACTAAAAAAATTCTTCAAAAAGCATAACTGATCTTAGAAATCATTGTCTTGTAAGATAAACGCCGGAATCATTTTTCATTAAGCTTACCGCTTTCTCCAGGGTATTGTCAATTTTCCTTATCATAGGGTAATATCCGATGTTGTCGATCAGATTCCGGGCTACATATGCTTTGATCTGGACCCTGATGATCTCTTCGGATTCAGAAATTTCTTCAGGAACTCTTTTGACCCCTTTATCGGCTGCATATTTCAGGAAGCTGGTAAAGTAGTCTGTATTATTTTCGAGATAATCAGAAATTTCTTGAGATGAAGAAAGGTTTTCCACTTTATGCCTGAGCTGATCCGTATAATCGAATGCAAAGCGATAAATAAGGCCCATGCTCCGTATTTTCGAGAAATAAGGTGAGATCCCGGTGGTGTCCAGGGGAACAAATACATCGGGCATAATGCCACCTCCACCATAAACAATTCTGCCTCCCGGGGTTTCAAATTTCAGGGAATCGTCAAAATGGATGCTGTCCATACTTTCAAATTCGCCACTCTCGAATCGTTTGTAAATATCCTCATAATAATGTTCGTCGCCTGGCAGATAGGGTTTCTGGATGCTTCGGCCGGTGGGGGTGTAATAACGCGCAATAGTCAACCGCAAGGCCGATCCGTCTCTGAATTCGATCTGTTCCTGTACAAGCCCTTTGCCAAAAGATCTTCTTCCCACGATTGTGCCCCTGTCATTATCCTGAATGGCTCCGGCAAGGATTTCGCTTGCTGATGCTGAAAATTCATCGATAAGAATGACCACCTGATCGTCTTTGCAAACTCCTTTGCTGGAGGAGAAAACATCATACCGGGGTCGGTTTTTTCCCTGGGTATATACTATCAGTTTATTTTCATCCAGAAACTGGTCTGCAACATTGGTAGCTGCATCCATAATGCCTCCGCCATTGCCCCTGAGATCAATAATAAATTTTTCCATCCCTGAATTATGGAGCTTTTCCACACCCTCAATAAATTCACGGAAGGTTGTCTGTGAAAAATTACTAATCTTCATATAACCGATTTTGTCTTCCAGCATGTAGGATACATCCACCGAATAAAGAGGAATATCATCCCTGACAATTTCAAACTCGAGCATTTCGTCTTCTCCGCGACGGATAACTCCAACTTCAACTATGGAACCCCGTTCCCCTTTCAGCTTTCTGATGATCTGATCGGTAGTCATATTTTTCCCTGCAATCACAGAGTCGTCCACCTCAATGATCCTGTCGCCGGCCATAATGCCAACAATCTCAGAGGGGCCATTTGGAATTGTATTCACAACTGCAACCGTATCTTCGATCATATTGAACTGGATGCCGATCCCACTGAAATTCCCCTGCAAAGGTTCATTGTATTTCTGCAGGTCACGTGCCGGGATGTATACCGAATGCGGATCCAGCTTGCTGACAATTTCAGGGATGGCCGCTTCACTCAGTTCATTTATGTTTACCGTATCTACGTATTCATTTTCGATATATGAGAGAACAGAATTTAATTTATTGACTCGCGGCAGGATAGAAAAATTCAGGTCTCCGTCCTTTAGCTGATAATTTTTCAGATTCAACAGGGCGTTTCCTGAATTTTCTGACTTGTAGATATTTGCTCCGTACCAGTTTCCGATGAGGATACCGGCTATTAATATCAGTGAAAATATAAGGGGTAATAAAAAACTTTTTTTATTCATTTTCGTCTTCGTTTTGTAAGTACACAATTTCTATCCCTGCTCTTTCCAGAAGATCAAGTCCTTCGTTCTTTGTATACAGCTCTGAAAATACAACCCTGATAATACCGGCCTGTATAATAAGCTTTGCACATTCGATACAGGGAGAGGCCGTGATGTATAGGGTTGATCCTTCGCTGGAATTATTCGACTTTGCAACTTTGGTTATGGCATTTGCCTCCGCATGTAAAACGTAAGCTTTTGTTTTAAAGTTTTCATCCTCGCAGATATTTTCAAAGCCCGCCGGAGTTCCGTTATATCCATCGGATATAATCATTTTTTCCTTCACAATGATGGCTCCCACCTTTCTTCTTTTGCAATATGAGTTTTGGGCCCATATAGCTGCCATCTGCAGATATCTTTTATCAAATTCCAGTTGTTTTTTGCTGTTCTTCATTTATAATACAAATTCCGGACCACAAATATACGATTTATTTTGGGGAATGGGGATTGGGGAGGGTAGGGATTGGGGTGGATAGTTGGGGATTAGGGGGAGGTAAGAGAATTTAGCGACATTAGCAAGGCAAGCGACTTTAGCTACGTAAGTGAATGAAGAGATTGGAGCGATAAGGCATGGGCGGTGAACGGTCCCGAATTTCTTTTCGAAATTCGTGGATTTTCGAAAAATCATAGATTTGTTATTTTTCGGGATAATCGGTAATCGGTGGGGGGATTAAGGGGTTTATGGATTATGGGTGGAATGGGACGTATTTCATTACCATCTGCACCAAAAACCGGGAACCTTTTTTCGGGGAAATTGTGGATGAAAAAATGGTAATATCGCATTTGTAAGTAACCTAAACTTAAAAAATACTTTTTAGACACCCTCTACAAACCCCCGATTCCACCCCCGATCCCACCAATGCCCCCACCACCATCCAAACCATCGGGCAAAAACGTTTTCAAAATATCGGTAAAAACACGGTTTCATCAATTATTGGTTCATATAAATCGGCTGTGACCAAATACGCCAACAGATTAGGATTGGAAAACGGTTGGCAACAACGTTTTCATGACCATATTATCCGTGATGATGACGAATATCAGCGGATTTCCAATTATATCCGTACAAATCCACAAAATTGGAAGGATGATAAATTCAATTTAAACAGATGAAAAAACATGCGTTTCCATAATAAAAAACAAAAACGCCCAATAAACAATCGGTTTTTGGGCGTTTTACCTGTATACACGACTGATAATGTCGGGATATTTTAACAAATTTAGGATGTACTTCCTGCTTTTCATTCTTTTAATGTGGGGTTCGATATTTCAGGCTTGCTGATATTCAAGAGTATCACCCAGGGGAATTTGCAGGTCACAAAAAGTTTTATTTAGAAGTGTCCGTCAATAGAGTCGGGTGTTTGTCCATAAAGCCCGGAGAAAAAAAAGTGAGAGTAAATTCGGAGCACATTCTCGCTCTCACTCTGATTCCGTACCCGGAGCCGGGCGTTTTTACGAACCTTTTTTGGATGATTTGGAATTGATCTGGCAGGTAGATTACTGCCGAAGTTCGGAGTAAAACATCGCCAAAACTCGGAGTAAAACATCGCCAAATATCGGAATGGATTTTAAAAATAACTTAAAATGAGTATTTTTGGTAAAAATCGAAATATTATAATTGAAAGCTTCGACTTACATATCTCGTGTCAATGATAAACTGCTAAAGATATTACTTGAATCGACTGGAGCTGTTCTGGTTGAAGGTGCAAAATGGTGTGGAAAAACACAATCTTCACTACAAATTGCCAAAAGTGTAGTGTATTTTCAAGACCCTGATGAAGGGCCAGGTTATCTGGCTCTGGCTGATACAAAACCTTCACTTCTTCTGGAAGGTGACCCCCCTATACTTCTTGATGAATGGCAAATGGCTCCGGTAATTTGGGATGCTGTAAGATTTGCTGTGGATAAACGAGGTTTAATGGGCCAGTTTATTCTTACGGGTTCAGCCACACCCAGAGATAATGTAACTTCTCATTCTGGTACTGGTAGAATTGCTCGCATGATTATGCGCCCGATGAGTCTTTATGAATCTCAAGAATCGAATGGAAGCGTATCTCTTAAAGATCTTTTTGATGGGAAAGAAGATATTGCTTCGAAAAGCACTTTGACCATTGAACAGATCGCTAATGCTATTTGTAGAGGAGGCTGGCCGGCTGCAATTACATCAGGAAAGCAGTCTGCTCGCATTGCTATGAACTATGTTGATGCTATCATTAATTTCGACATTCAACGTGTTGATGACATTGAAAAGGATCCTGAGAGGGTCAGGGTTTTACTCCAATCGCTGGCTCGTAATATTTCAACCATGGCAACTTCAAAAACAATCATGGAAGATATGCAGGTTAACGAGTCATCCATAACAGATAAGACACTTAACTCCTATCTTAATGCCCTTCGTCGCCTTTTTGTTATTGAGGATGTCCCTGCCTGGCAGCCTTCACTGCGCTCAAAAACTGCAATACGTACGACAAATAAACGTCAATTTGTTGATCCATCTATTGCAACAGCGACTATGCGCACAAATGCAAAGGGAATTTTACGTGATTTCGAAACATTTGGGTTTTTATTTGAATCCCTCTGTACACGAGATTTAAGAGTATATGCACAAGCTAATGATGGAGGAGTTTTTCATTATCGGGATAAATCAGAACTTGAATGTGACCTTGTGATTAAGCTTCATGATGGTCGGTGGGCTGCGGTTGAAGTTAAGCTGGGAATGAGGCAAATTGACGAAGCGGCTGCTAATTTATTAAGGCTTAGTGAAAAGGTTGATAAAGAAAAGATGAATAGCCCTTCTTTTCTTATGGTACTCACTGGAGGTAAGGTTGCTTACAAACGTCCTGACGATGTGCTGGTGGTTCCGATAGGCTGCTTGAAAGATTAAGTTCTTATGAAAATTTCCTTTTTCAGAACCAATAATATCGAACTACCTTTTTTCAAAAACTCAATGAATGTATATTGGAGAATACCAAAAAAGTGTAAATAGAAAAAATGGAAGAACAAGATCAAAAATCTCTTACTTCCGTTTTACTCCATTCGGTCCCTGAGCGGAGCCGAAGGGTACCCCTAACCGGTCATTTTTCCGATCTTTTATCGGAGGATCAAGTTTAGCTTCCTTTCATCGCTCTCGCTCTTCACTCTCACTCTGATTCCGTACCCGGAGCCGGTTCCAATAGCTATCGGAACGAACCGGCACGATATTGCTATCACCCGATAGCTATCGGGAGGTGTTTGAGACCAGCGCGTCTACCATCCCGATAGCTATCGGGACCGCCAACTGGCTAAAAACGTTGAATCAACTTATCAATTAATTCAGGATATTTTACCATATTTTCAATATACTTTCTGCTTTTCATTTTCTTAATGTGTCCTTCAATGTCTCTAGCCTGCTTGTACTCCAAATTATCAATTTTCAGGAATAGTTTCCAATCATCTGCTCTGATAGTGAAGCTTGTGTTGAATTTTTTCCGGGCATGTTCAAGCATTCTTTCATCAAGGTTTTTACAACTGCCGATATAATATGAATCTAATTTCTTAGAATATAAAATGTAGACATTAGCCATTTTCAGATATTATTTTTTGAATAAGAAAAAAGCGATAACCAATCAAGGTTATCGCTTTTCCGTACCCGGAGCCGGTTCCGATAGCTATCGGAACGAACCGGCACGATATTGCTATCACCCGATAGCTATCGGGAG
>CAYRTD010000093.1:0-16242 GCA_964426915.1 uncultured Bacteroidaceae bacterium
GCACGCTGTCGCTGAAGCTTTAGCGTAGGCGCCTAAAGCTTCAGCGACAAGCGGTCGCAAGCCTTGATCTCGAACATTATGTTCCGATAGCTATCGGAACAGACACTCGACTTTATTGACGGACACTAATTAAATCAGTGTTTTATCTGAAATTTCGGATAATTTTTTATCTGCCCGGTTTCAACTTCCACATTTTCAACAGTACCCAGTCCCGGCCCCTTACGGCACCAGGCAACAAATTCATCCAGTTGATTCCGATTTCCTTCGGCCTCAATATAGACGGTACCGTCCTTTTTATTTTTAATAAATCCTTTAATTCCGTTATACCGGGCTACAGTAGCTGCACTGTGCCGGTAACCCACACCCTGGACTCTTCCTTTAACAGTGACTTTATATAAAATTCGTTCCATTTTATAAATTTTGAACCATCGGATCGTAGAATTGTTATTTCAAAACTAATAAATCTTTAATTAATAATACAGCAATGAGAAAACTAATGATTGGATTAATCTTATTTACCTCTGTTACTTTTGCCGGATTTAGTCAAAAATCCTTTTATGATTTTACTGTAAAGGATATTTCCGGAGAAGAGTTTGACCTCTCTGAATTCAAAGGCAAAAAAGTTATGGTGGTGAATACAGCCTCCAAATGCGGATTGACACCTCAGTATGAAGATCTTGAGAAATTATATAATGAATATAAGAGCGATAATTTTGTAATTATTGGTTTTCCTGCTAACAATTTTATGAATCAGGAGCCTGGTTCCAACGAAGAAATTGCAGAATTCTGTGAGAAAAATTATGGCGTTAGCTTTCCTATGATGTCTAAGATCTCAGTTAAAGGGGATGATATGCATCCTTTATATCAGTGGTTAACCATGAAAGAGAAGAATGGTAAAATGGATTCCGAGGTAAGCTGGAATTTTCAGAAGTATCTGATTAATGAAGAGGGTGAACTTGAAGCGGTTGTAAAACCCCGCCGAAAACCCTATAGTGATGAGATTATCGCTTTTATTGAGGAGTAAAAATCTGCAATAGCGAAGATATGAGCCCACTCTGACAAGTTGAGGAGGCTGTCTCTCTTATTTTATAAACTGCTTATTAATCTTATTAATAAGCCCGTTAATATCAATGGGCTTTGTTATATAGTCATCGCAACCTAACTCAAGACATTTGTTAATCTCCTCTTTGGATGCAAAAGCAGTCTGTGCGATGATGGGTAAATTTGTACGGTATCTTTTTATTTCTATGGTTGCATCAAAACCGTTGACAACAGGCATCTTTATGTCCATCAGTACAATATCTATCTGATTGATTTTCTTACAGAGTTCCACAGCCTCAAGTCCATTTTTTGCATGTAGAATCTGGGCCTGAGTTCTTTGTAAGATCGTCTCCAGGAAACGGTAGTTCACCTCTTCATCTTCGGCGATCAGTATCACTTTATCTTTCCAGTTATGTTTTTGAATTAAGGATCTCTTGTCTGATAGTATTCTCTTTTTATCCGGGGGAGAGATAACAGGAATATTTAGCTGAAAGCGAGAACCCTTGTTTATTTCCGATTTAACTTTGATCTTACCACCCAATTCTTCAACAATGTATTTGCTGATAGTGAGACTCAGCCCGGTTCCGCTTAAACGTCGTAAAGTTGTATCCTCAAGTATCTCAAAGCGGTTAAAAATCCTGTCCTGATCATCCTCACTCAAACCTACCCCTGTGTCTGTCACAAAGAATTTAAAATTTTTTGGTGTCATTAAATACCCGAATACAATCTTACCTTTTTCCGTGAATTTCAAAGCATTGCTTAATAAATTGGAAAGGAGCTGATGCAAGCGTCCGTAATCGGTATAAATCAATTGTTGTTCAGCATCTGCAGGAACATTGAGTTCGAGTTCAATATTGTTTTTGCCTTTTTCAAGCCTCAATTCCTCAAACTCTTTATGTAGTTCTTTTAACAGAGGATGGAGTGAAAATTCCTTGTATCTGAATTCAATATTTCCAGTTTCAAATCTTGAAATTTCAATTACATCATCGATCAAAGCAAGCAAATGATTGCCTTTTGCCCGTATTATGGAAGTATAATTATTGATTTCTTTCTGGCCCAGTCCGGGTTGATTCAGTAATTCACTATACCCCAGAATGGCATTCATGGGGGTCCTGATTTCATGACTCAGGTTGGTGAGAAAAACAGATTTAAACCTGTCGGTTTTTTCTATTTTGTTCCTGGATTTAAGCAGGTCTTTTTCAATTCTTTTATATTCTGTTATATCCTCAATGGTACCTGCGATATCGTTCCTATCCTTAAAATCCGGTTTATCGAATATCAGCCGGATAAAACGGCTGCTCTGATCGTCGGAATTTTTAGCTTTAATCCGAAACTCCCGTTCTGTTTTTTGTGAATGCTGTTTTAGTTTTAATACATCCTTTTCAAGGCTTTCCCTGTCTTCGCGGCTGGAGATTAAACTCAGCACTTCAATGAACTTCACCGTCCTGTTAACAGGCTCCAGTCCCAGGAGTTGGAAACAAACCGGGCTTCCTGTGAAATTTCGAGTTTCAGGATCGAGCAACCATTTACCTGTTTCGGTCAGATGATAAATAAAATCATCCAACTTGCTCGTTTCTTTTATAAGATCATTATCTTTTTTTATTTCCAGACCGTTGAGATACATGAGAAAGATTTCCATCTTATTTTTTCTGTAAACAGAAATCACTGCAGAACCCGAAAGTTTTCTGTTTTTCCTGGTTGCTATCGCAATATTTTTTATTTCTGTCCTTTTCTGTGAGGTCAGCCTTGATAATGCTTTCTTTAAAAGAGACAGACTGCCTGGAATTATAGATTCCAGATTGCCTCCGTCACAATCTTTATTAGCATATCCTGTTTTTTGAGAAAACAGGTTATCAAAAGAAATTATTTTCAAATCCTTATCGAATAATACCAGCGGCAGAGGTGTGTTTGTCAAAGTTTCGTCCAGGAAAAACCTGATTTCCTCCGGAAATCTTTTCAGTGATGGTCTTAGCGATTTATTATACCGTTTTTTTGTCATGATTGAAAATTTTTTTCCTTAAGGTCAACTTTTGGAACAATGAAAGTATAGGGTGGATAGAAAAGAATAAAGATAAATAAAAGGAGGAGTTAGTCGATAATGTTTTTGCATTATCTTGTAAGTCATACCGATAAATAGGTATTGGTGAGAGGGTAAGTTGTGTCTGTCAATAGAGTCGGGTGTCTGTTCCGATAGCTATCGGAACATAATGTTCAGGATCAAGGCTTGCGACCGCGGTCACGCCTGTCCACGGTACTCCGGGAAATGCCACTTAAAATAAACATTGGATGAGTATAATGGACATTATGGACAGACTCTAATTATTTGATTACTAGTGAGGCAGTATAAATCCTGCGGTCCTCAGCTTCTTTCGACCGGAAATTAAATCTATATGTCTTTTCATTACCCTTGTTATCCTTTAAACTAAGAGTTTTAGCTGAAAAATTCTTTGGTTTTGCCGGATCCAGAAGTTTATCGAAAAAATCGGAATGCTGGTGAGTTGGTATCAGCGATAAAAGTTGGGTTGTTGTTTCCGGAAGAGTTTTTTGTTCGAGACCAAAAAAAGCTAAGGCCGGCTTGTTTATATATATGATTTCACCTCTGTTATCAAAAATAAAATTCATTCCTTCTTTATATTCCAGCAATTTGGTAAACAACGACAGCATAAGTTCATAATGGCGATTCTCTTTAATCATTTTCTCTTTCATCTCCTGTAGCTCACGGTTCAGACTTAAATTTTCCAAACGAAATTTCTCTTCCTGTTTTTTCAGGCTTTCAGTTTGTAACCGGCCCTCATTCTCCATGATTTTCTCATTGGTTATTTCATTAGCCAGGAAAATAACACTGGTAACTTCTCCATACATATCATTGACAGATGTGAAACTTGCACGAAACCATTTTTCTTCCTGAGATTTTGTAACCATCCTTATCTGACTCTGTATAGCATGTCCCCGGATCATGTTCTCCCAGTTATCACTGAAGTTTTCTATATCCTTTCTATCCAGAAAATCGTAGACCGTTTTATCGCCAAGTTCATTTGTGGGATACTTAAATGTATTTATAAATAACTTGTTGAAATTAATTAATTTACCATCGGGACTAAATTCAGCCTTCACATTTAATTTGTCCAGCGCTTCGATCTGGCTCTCAAATTTGAGAGATTGTACCTTTTGAACTGTCGTGTCTATTGCCAGGAAAAGTACCTTCTCCACACTGCTGTCTTCTCTCCTCATACATGTATATGTTGCCATAGTCCACAGATCCTGCCCGTTTTTTGCAACATGCTTCATGTAACCTTCAAAATGTGCCCCTCCGTGAGCAAGACTTTCCCAGTAGTTATCGAACCATTCTCTGTCTTTCTCATCAATGAATAAGGATATATGCTTTCCCTCGACTTCTCTGTTGCCGCTGTATCCGAGTTTTCTGATGAATTTTGTATTGGCATAAAGAAGGATGCCGTTAACATCATATTCTGCACGTATAAGTGTATGATTCACAGTAGTAGAAAAAGAAATAAACTTTTCCGCCTGTTTGGCTGCCTGTTCCTGTATCTCTTTAAGCTCATTCATATTACGACGAACCTTTTCTTCCTGCACTATAAGTTTTTCTGCCTGAGTCCTTGTTTCTTGCAGTAATTGTTCTGTGCGGCGCGAATTTAAAATATTTTCCAGGGTCATGGCAATGATCTCTGCAACCTGTTCAACGAATTCAATCTCGTAATTCTTTATTTCTCTAAATGAGGCAATTTCCAGAATTCCTTTAACATCGTCATTATGTATTAGTGGTGTAAGTAAAAGATAACGGGGAGTGGATTTGCCGAGTCCGGAAGTAATTTCAAGATAATTCTCCGGCAATTCTGAAATATATAAAGTCTTCATTTCCATGGCCGTATTGCCAATAACTCCTTCTTTCCACGGTATTTTTTTATTTGCAAATTTTTTACGGTCATAAGCATAGCAGGCCAGCATGTTTAGATATTTTTCATCTCTTTCATTTTTTTCAGTTACAAAAAAGCCTCCCTGATTTGCCCCCAGGTATTTAACTAATTCACTGATAAGTTTATAGGAAAGACTTTCCATGTTATCACTATATTCCCTGAGAATTCCTCCGAATTTCGCCATTCCTTCAGAAATCCTGCTCCTTTTTCGGTTTTCTTCCTGTCTCTTTTCTTCAGTAAGGATATTCTCTCTGATGCTGTTCTGTAATTGATGCAGGCTCTTCGTCAATTCGTCATCGCCACTAAGGTCCCCGGAGAGATCTCCTCTGGCAATGTTTCTGACGGCACTGATAACTACTTGATTTTGGTTTTGATGGGATATTAACTCTGTGTTATGTTTTCTGGAAATATCCTTCAGATAGCGATAACAAAAAACCGCCATCAGGATTCCAAGAAAAGGAAGTAAATCAAAAAACCATGATACGGGAGTTGCCGAATGAATATTGATAAATTTATCTATCCGGAAGGGGCCCTGAATTACATTGAAAACCGACCAGTAATAAAGTAGAAAAAATGAGAGACCAATACCAAATCCGGATAAAACAAAAAAGAAAAATGAATTATGTTGATTTGTTTTGTGCATAGAGTAATATTCAGACCTAAAGATAATTATTTATTTTCAGTTCTGTAATCAGGATATTTTCAGCTCCGGGAAAAAATGAAAAAAAAATACTGTGGGTCCGGAAATCAGGAACTTGTAATTTCCAGAGTGCTTTGGACTATTTCAACAAGCGAATTAATGTTTACAGGCTTTTCAACAAATTCAACGGCTCCAAGCTTTTTCGTCTTAATGATATTCATTTCATCCGTAAGTGCGGAAACTACGATCACAGGAATATCACGTAATTCACTTTTATTACTGGTCTGCTCAAGAAAATCAAACCCACTTATTTCCGGCATAAGTAAATCAAGAAGAATTAAATCCGGTCGGGTTTTCTGGAGGATGGTCATGGCTTCTTTGACACTTAATGCGGTTACTACCCTGAATCCTTTGGTGCTGAGGATTGCTTCCAGTAATACCACATTTGTATTGGAATCATCAATTATTAATATGGATTTTTTTTTAGCCATTCTCCTTATATAAAATAAAAAAGAGTATATTTATTATAAATTTGGGATCCAATATAATGACTGAATTTGTTTTAATCAAGAAAAGTGAGCAATATCATCAAATCTGAAATATGATTCTGATGCTATTTTAATTTGTATTAACCAACTATTTTCAATACCACAGCAACCTTTTAGTAATGTCTGAAATAAAAAGAAAAATTGATACCCCAAATAATTCAGTGAAAATACCCTTCGACCATGTCCTGAATGAAGAACAGAAAGCAAAGCTCCGGCAAAATGTTAATACAGTAAACTATAAGAAGAAAGAGGTTATTTTCCGGCAGAATACCAGGGCTTCGCATGTAATGTTTATTAAATCGGGTCTGGTAAAGGTATTTAAAGAAGGCAGGAATGAACGGGCTATAATTCTCAAGATAGCAAAGCCTGGTGATTTTATTGGATTAATGTCTGTTCTAGGAGAAAAGGTCCATCAATATTCTGCCGCAGCTCTTAATGGCTGCGAGATATGCGATATTGATCATATGGCTTTGAGATCCGTTCTGCTCGAAAACGGAAAATACGGACTGGAATATATGAATCTTCTCAGTTCAGATGGCCTTTTTATTTTCGACAGATTAATGGGCCAATCGCATAAACAGCTACCCGGAAGGGTAGCAGATGTGTTGCTATATTTCACGGAAAAGATTTTTGAGTCTGATAGTTTTGTTGTTCCCCTCACCCGGAAGGAACTTGCTGATTTCTCCGGTACTACAAAAGAAAGTTTTATACGAACACTTACAGAATTTAAAAATGATAAAATCATTGAGATTGACGGATCCAGTATTTACATAAAAAGTATGGATATTGTAAAGACCTTAAGTAATCTCGGATAGATTTTTTTATCTTTGCCGAACAAATTATCCGGATTCTGAAATGAAAAAACTCAATATTCTCATTGTCGACGATATATTCACAAATCGTTTACTTTTATCAGAACTTATTAAAACACTCGGACACGATTCCCTGCAGGCCGAAAATGGTAAAGAAGCCCTCGAGTTATTCGAATCTCACCACATAGACCTGATCCTTATGGATATTGAAATGCCTGTAATGAATGGAATTGAAACATGTGAATATATTCGTAAAGAAATGACTCCTCCAAAATCCGTAACCTCCGTGGTTGCCCTTACAGCTCACAATCCCAATTTATTTTTCGAGGATTTTAGTGATGTGGGTTTTGATGAGTTACTTACAAAACCCTATTCACTCGACAAAATAATAGAACTGATTAACAATCTTACCTGAAATGTTTGAATTTCTCACAACTAATGAGTGGTTTGGGAGCTATGGAATTCCACTTTTAATATTCTTTTTGCGAATATGTGATGTATCCTTAGGGACAATACGGATCATTTTTGTTTCCAGAGGGAATAAGATTATTGCTCCACTCCTGGGGTTTTTTGAAGTTTTTATCTGGGTCCTGGCAATCAGCCATATTATTTCCCATCTGGATAATTGGATGAATTATTTCGCTTATGCCGGTGGATTTGCAGCCGGTAATTATTTTGGGATGAAGATCGAAGAAAGACTGGCTGTTGGGGTATCACTCGTCAGAATAATAACTAAAAAGGAACTCCCATCCCTCTCCATTTCACTGAATGAGGGAGGTTACCCGACAACTTTGCTGGACGGACATGGAAGAGACGATGATGTGAGTATTATATATACTATAGTCAAAAGAAAAAATCTGCCCAAAGTAATTGATCTGATCAAAAGATCAAACCCCAAAGCTTTTTTTACAGTTGAAGACATCCGCTATATAAGCCATGAAAATTATCTTCCTGTTCAGAATGCAAGACATAGAAGGTTTTATTCCTTTATGGGCTGGAGAAAAGGGAAGTGAAAGTTTCGGAAAGGTGATAATGAGTTCAGAGAAAACGTGAAAGCCAAAGAAATTGGCAGTAATATTAAATTTTCACATTCTGCAGTAATCCCACAATCCTCTCTAGATTCATCCGGTCTGTCTCATCAAAGCTGTTGGTATCTTTACTGTCAACATCCAGAACACCGTAAATTTCACCGTCCTGTTTCATAAGTGGGATCACAATTTCTGACTTTGATCGTGAATCACAGGCAATATGACCGGGAAAATTTTCGACATCTGCTACAACTATACTTTCTTTACTATTGATTCCCGCCCAGCATACTCCTGTGTTCTTCTCCAGGACCTGGCAGGCCAGTGGACCCTGATAGGGCCCCACTGTTAATTCACCCTCCCTGAGCAGATAAAAACCGGTCCAGAAGAAATAGTCGAATTTATGGTGTAGCACAGCAATAATAGTAGCCATTTTTGCTGTTTTATCTTTTGTGGAAGTAAGAAGTTCGGTAAGTTGTTTGTATACCCGGTCGTATCTTCGTTGTTTTTTTTGAGTTTCCATGCTCTTTTTTTTTCAAAGTTAAAAGAAATAATTATAATCAATCTCAGCCCTTATTTTTTATACCCCTTTAAATAATTAAATTTGAAGCAAAAAAATACTATGCAAAAGCTTATCGTTTTTTCAATTGTCGCTTCTCTTATTAGTTTTAATCTTAATTCGCAGGATAAGCCCGACTGGGAGGGAGGATTCCCTGAAGGTTGTACCACTGTAACTGCCGGAAAACTTGCCACTGCTGATGGTTCTGTGATTACCAGTCATACGGACGACAGTCACCGTACAAGATCATGGATGGATATTCAACCAGCAGAAAAACACAAAAGAAATGCAAAAAGCATTATGTATAAAAGAGTTCCTTCCGATTCTCTTGCTATGCCCACATACAGCCATATACCCATCGGAAGCATTCCACAGGTGCGGGAGACCAACCAGTATATTAATACTGCCTATCCAAGTATGAATGAACATCAGGTGGGAATAGGTGAATCTACATTCGGAGGAAGAGAGGAACTGCAATCAGATGAAGGTCTCATTGATTGCCAGCGCCTGTGCAAATTAATGCTTGAAAGGACAGAGTCTGCCAGGGAAGCTATTCTCCTGGGTGGTGAGCTACTGGAAAAATATGGTTGGAACGATGATGGGGAATGTCTTACTATTTCTGATAAAAAGGAAGTCTGGCACATGGAGATCGTTGGGCCCGGTAAAGGGAAAGTAGGTGCTGTATGGGTGGCCCAACGTGTTCCCGATGATGAAGTTAGTGTAAATGCCAATGCCAGTCGTATACTGGAAATTGATCCGGAAAATGAAGATTATTTCCTGGTAAGTGATAATATTTATGAAGTCGCCAGTGAAAACGGATGGTGGGACAAGGAAACAGAAGACTTTCGTTTTGCCTATGCATATGCTCCTGAAAGCAGAACTTCAATGGCTTCAAGAAGAAGGGAATGGAGAGTGTTTGATCTGCTGGCTCCTTCACTTGAGCTGGATCCCAATGCAGAAAATTATCCCTTTTCTGTAAAGCCCGATGAAAAAGTCAGTCTTTACGATCTTGTGGAGGTTTTTCGTGATTATTATGAGGGTACAGAATTCAATTTTGTTAAAAATATCACAGTTGCCGATGATGAGGGTAAAATGGTCATTTCACCCCTTGCCAATCCTTTTATGCCCTATGATATGAACAAGGTTTTCGATATAAACGGAGGATGGGGCTGGAGAGGAGAAAGGACCATCGCAAGGTGGTACACCATGTATGCTACCATCATACAGAGCCGCGACTGGCTGCCGGATGAGATTGGCGGTGTGGAATGGCTGGCTATGGATAATGTGGCCTCCTCGGTCTATATTCCTGTTTACTGCTCAGTAACCGACCTTCCTGAATCCTATAAAACACCCGGTCGCCCTAAGGGCTATACAAGCGAAAGTGCCTGGTGGGCATTCAACCGTATGGGGACGCTTGCGGCTCAGAGATGGGGAGATATGCGTCATGATGTTATGGCTGTTTTTGACCCTATGCAGAAAGAACTATTTGAAAATCAGGAAGAATTTGAGGCTAAAGCCATGGAATTATATAATGCCGGCAAAAAAAAGGAACTTATTATCATGCTTACTGATTATACCATGAAATGGGGGAATGAAGCAGTAGAAGAGGCATGGAAAACCGGAGATTTTCTCTGGACGAAATACGACGAACTGTTTTAATTTAAGCTTAACAGCCTGGACTGGTAGAAGTAAGGGATGCAATAAAGAACAAATCTTTTACCGTACCCGTTTCCCGGTTAGCTGATCAAAAATTATGATCCTATGAACAAACGCGGATTTGCAAGCGACAACAATTCAGGAGTTCATCCTGAAATACTCAGGGCCATTGAAAATGTAAACAATGGACACACCATTGCCTATGGGGATGATATTTATACCGAAAGAGCCAAAATGCAAATAAAAGAAATATTCGGAGAAAACTCTGAAGTATTTTTTGTGTTTATCGGTACTGCTGCGAATGTGCTGGGACTTACAGCCCTTACCAAATCATATAATTCGGTTATTTGTTCGGAGACCGCTCACATACATGTTGACGAATGCGGGGCCCCTGAAAAATTCACCGGCTGCAAGTTGTTGTCGGTTGAAACCGTTGATGGAAAGTTAAGCATCGACGGGATAAAAAAGCATATGCAGGGTTTTGGATTTGAACATCATGCACAACCGGGAGTCATCTCCATTACACAGGCTTCTGAAATGGGAACGGTCTATACAGTGGAAGAGATACGCACGATCACTGATTATGCTCATCAAAATGGCTTGCTGGTGCACATGGATGGAGCAAGAATAAGTAATGCAGCCGTAAGCCTGGGGAAGAATTTTAGAGAATTTACAGCCGATGCTGGTATAGATGTTCTCTCTTTTGGAGGAACCAAAAATGGGATGATGTATGGGGAGGCTGTTATTTTTTTCAATAAGGATCTCGCCTATGATTTTAAATACATTCGGAAACAGGGAATGCAACTGGCTTCAAAAATGAGATTCATCTCCGCACAATTTTCTGCTTTTCTTTCGAATGATGTCTGGAAGAAAAATGCCCAGCATGCAAATCATATGGCAAAACTTCTAGAACAGGAGGTTTCAACAATTCCGGGGATAAAAATTACCCAGAAAGTAGAAGCAAATGGTGTATTTGCAATAATTCCTCCAAAACTAATTCCTCTTCTTCAGGAAGAGTATTTTTTTTATGTCTGGGATGAAGAGCGTTCCGAAGTAAGATGGATGACCTCCTTTGATACCAAAGAAGAGGATATTCATGGCTTCTGTAATCTCTTGAGAAAGATGATGGAGCAACAGGGATGACTTAAGTGTCTGTCAATAAAGTCGAGTGTCTGGATCATAACCGAAACCGCCAAATGGCGGTGAGCTCAGCTAAGCTAATGTTCAAGATCAAGGCGCGCAACCGCGTGTCGCTGAAGCTTTCCGCGAGCGCAGAGCTTCTACCCTCGCGGAAAGCTTCAGCGACAGGGTGCGGAGGCACAAGCCGGAAAAAGCGGAGTTTACTCGTGTAAATGAGCATTTTTCCGGCGAGCATAACGCAGATATCGGACTTTATGGACAGACACTAATTATAAAATCCCGTTTTCTCTTTTAAATTATGACGGATAAAGCAGTGAGGAATCCCCGTAACTAAGGAACCTGAAATCGTTTTTAAGGGCATATTCATAAATATCCTGCCATTTATCCCCTACAAGAGCCGCAATGAGCATTAAGAGTGTGCTGGATGGTTGATGAAAATTGGTGAGCAGGCAATCGGTCATGCGAAATGTATACCCCGGAGAGATCATAATACCTGTTGATCCAAAAAAAATATCCCTGTTTTCTTTTTCAAGAAAATCCAATATAGCTTCCAGGGCTTTTTTTCCGGGTATATCCTGATCCAGATCATAAGCCTCAAACTGATCCAGCTTCGCACAATCTTCATCAGGATATTTCATTAACATTTTAACCCCCATCCAGTAAAGGCTTTCCAAGGTTCTGCAGGAAGTTGTTCCTACAGGTGTAATATGTTCATGATTCCTGATGAGATGTTCAAGGCTGTTTTTCTGTACATGAAACCGTTCCACATGCATTTTGTGGTCGAGACCGTTTTCCGTTCTGACCGGGATGAAAGTTCCTGCGCCAACATGAAGGGTTACTTCAGACATTGAAAAGCTTTTCTTTTCCAGACGATCCAGAAGTCCCTCCGTAAAATGCAATCCTGCAGTCGGAGCTGCCACTGAACCCTCATGTTTGGAATATATTGTCTGATAGGTCAATGCATCAGGTTTTTCCGCTTCCCGTCCAAGGTACGGGGGGATGGGAGTGTTTCCGAAGACTTCAATAATTTCACTAAAACTTATTGAAGCAGGGTTCCATGAGAATCGGATCCTTTCTTCAGCTCCTTCTTTTTTTATCCGCTTAGCATAAAGTGTGAATTTGCTTTCGGCATTGAATAATTGCAGCCTTTCATTTTTCCATTTTTTTGAATTGCCAACAACACATTTCCATTCAACCGAACCGATGGTAGAAAAGTTTAACTGATATTCATAAGGTTGAAGGGGTTCAAGACAAAATATCTCTATCTGTGCACCTGTTTTTTTTCTGAATTTCAATCGGGCATGAATAACCCTGGAGTTATTGAATACCAGATGGGTATCGGGATTCAGGAAAGTATCTATTTCATGAAAAAATCCGGAGCTGATATTTCCATTCCTGTATACAAGTAATTTAGACTTATCTCTTTCAGCTAAAGGATAAGGGGCAATCTGTGATTCCGGCAGATTATATTTAAACTTGCCTATGGCTATGTTTTCCGGTTTCTTCATTGATGAAAGGTCGACAAAAATAGCTAATTTTGTCAAAAATACAGAATATGAGATACAGAGTAGGAGATAAGGTAAAGTTTCTTCATGACACCGGTCATGGTGTGGTGAGTTCAATTGTTGATAAAAATACCGTTATGGTCCGTACTGAAGACGGATTTGATATGCCCTTTCTCGGAAAGGACCTTGTTACATACGGAAGTGACGAGAACTTTATGATGTCCGGAAGAGAAGAGGAGGAACAGGAAACAGAGGAATATAAGGAGAGTGAATTTCAAGAGAAAGCAGAAGAGCCGGAAGATTCCGGAGAACCTGTTGAGGACGAGGAAGTTGTTTTTGCCCTGAACTTAAGTAAAAGTGGAACCGATATAATGTCTTATCTGGTAAACAGCTCAAGCTATCATTTATATTATACAGTATCCAGAACAATTTCCGGTGAGGAGAATTTAATATCAAGGGGAATCCTTGAAGCGGATACCAAAGTTCGTCTGGGTAAATTAGTACCTTCGAATATGAATGAAGAATGGGGGGTAAAGGTGAATCTCCTGTTTTGGAATAATAGTTTTTACAAGGCTGTAAAACCTGCAGGCAGGAGCATAAGCATTGATTTCAATGGGCTCTACAGTGGGTTATCATTGACGGAAAACGATTATTTCGAACAAAAAGCTGCTATTTTCACTGTACATTCATTCAGGGATAAAGCTTCAGAAAAATTTGAGAACAAAAAAGTGGAAAATGATCTGAAAACTGCTCTTCTGGAAAAAGAACAGCGGGAAGAAAAAAAGCAGGTAAAAAAAGCACAACGAAATCCTGAAAAGGAGGAAGTTGACCTTCATATTGAATCTATTGTGGATGATTATAAAGATTTGAGCAATGGAGAGATTCTGGATATACAGCTCTCAAGATTTAAAACAAGACTTGAAACAGCAATTATCCATAAAACCCGCAGAATCGTATTTATTCATGGAATAGGTAATGGAAAACTTAAACATGAATTACGAAAAACACTTGATAGAAAATATCCTGATCTTAAATATCAGGACGCCTCTTTTAAGGAATATGGCTATGGTGCTACTATGGTTATGATTCCGGGATAAAGTTTTATCGGGATGAGTGATATGATTGTTATACTTCCGGCAGACTTCAGGAAGTTGCGGGAAGACCTTAAATTTACTAATTTTGCAGAAAGATGAACCAGCCTGTCGGGTCCGCTTTAGCGTGATCAGGAAAGTCCGGGCAACACAGGGCACTCCGCTTTTGAAAAAAAGATGTTCGCGAGGGCATAGAAGCAGGAAAGAAAATAACCACCCCGGCTCATGCCAGGGAAAGGGTGAGAAGGTGAGGTAAGAGCTCACCGGCAGGCATGGTGACATGCCTGGCCGCCTGCCTCGGAGGTTGTAAGACCAAGTAAACCGGCGTTTTAAGGGTTGCCCGCCCGAAGCCGGAGGGTAGGTCGCATAGATAAATGACAGGAATTCGCCTTTGGCGATAACAGAACCTGGCTTATGGTTTGTCTTTAATAAAAAATGACCGGAATTTTTTCCGGTCATTTTTTATTAAAAGGAGTTTTTTTGCTTGCTCACTTTGTTTTTGTTTAACGAACTTCGATATTACCAGGGTAAACTTTTACTTTCGCTATAATAAACAGTTGTTTAATAATTTTCTTCTTAGAATCCCCTCAGACGTACTGTTTCAATATCTTTCAGCATGCTGTCAAGAAAAGTGTATGCCACCTTATAAATACCCGGCACACTGCTTTCAGACGGGCCTGCAACATTGAGTGTGCTTATCATGTTTATTCTAATCCAGGCTATTCCCCTAAGTGAATCATTTTCATTTTCAGGATTTAAGATCAGAACAGGTTTTCTGTGAAGTATTGCGGTTCTGATTGTCCATTCGGTGCCAGGATCGTAGGGTGGATCATTTGTAGTGAGAATAAGAGTTCCGTCAGAGTTCCGTACATTTTTTTCGGTTCTCATGGAGCGGGGAATATTTGGCGCATGTTCGCTTCTGTCCTTCGTGGTTTCAGTCAGATTAAAGCATTCCGGTATAATACCGTCTTCTGCTTCCCGTCCGGGGGAACACCAGCCTCCGTGAGTAATATTATTCATGATGGCTGCCTGCAATGCTGCCCGGTCTACGCCGGTTTGCCCGCCTGAGATAATCTTTATAATAGTGCTTCTAATATTTTAGAATTTAATGGATATCAATGAAGATATAGATTTTAACAAAAACAAACAGATATTTGTTGATTAAAAATGAAAAACTATTCCAAAACTACCGGGCTTAAGTTCTATAAATAATTCCGGGGGATTTTGGCCGTGAGATTCCTTAAGATAACGGTTAAAGGTTTCAATTGCCGTTTTAGCCTGTCGTGAGGCAAGACCGGAGACTGGTATGGAGACAATAACAAGCCCGGCTCCAATCCCTGCCAGTACCCATTGTGCATTTCCTCCTGCAATGGCAGTTCCTAAAGGATATCCCACCATAATTGCACCAACAAATCCTAACATATTTGAAAGCTGATAATTTAATCTTGCAGCTTTCAATTGTGTATGTGCTTCATAATCTTCTTCCAGCAAATCTACCAGCTCATTCATCGACAGGCGATTCTCGTATTGGTAATACTGATAACCGCCAAATACTTTTTCTGTCTTAATAGTATCATTAAAATACTGACAAAAAAGGCTGCTCAGTCCTGTAAACAATAAAAGCATCGCAAGAGATAACTTTTTCATTTTATTGAGGTTTTTAGCCTGTTTGGTTAATGGACTAAACTATATACATGAACTGACTGAATTTTATGCCGGTTTCCCCCGAAATGCTACCCGGAAAATGGGGGAGAGAAAGAAGAGGCTATAATAGTTCTAAGATACTCTTATTCAGAAGGATGACCTCCGGCGATATTTTTGCTTCTCTCAATAGACTGAAGTGCAAGGTAATTGTCGCCAAATTTTCTCATGTTCTCTATTTCATCATCAAACTGGTCAAAATGTCTTTCTTCATCCTCAACAAGCTGCTCAAAAAGCCTTTTGGACGCTGAATCTGCATTGTTTGAGCATTCCAGAGCCCATTTATTATAATCTTCCTGGCTGCTGTTTTCCATTTCAGTTGCAAGCTGAAGCATTTCTTTCACATCGTGGATCTTTTTCACCTCATCTGAAACCACCATTTCTACATCGCCATTAAGGAAAAGAATTCTTTCTGCCAGTTTTTCGACATGAATCATTTCTTCAATTGCCGTTTTTTTAAAAAGTCCCGCGAGCAGGTCAAAGCCCTGATCGTCGCAGTGAAAATGAAAATACATATACTGATGTACAGCCGAAAGTTCGTCAGCTACAGCTTTATTCAATAATTCAATACTTTTTTCTTTTTTCATGA
>CAYRTD010000094.1:0-16241 GCA_964426915.1 uncultured Bacteroidaceae bacterium
CCGATTAATCGGTATGACTTACAAGATAATGCTCAAACATTATCGACTAACTCCTCCCGGATGAGAAGCATTCACCAATCACCGATCACCCTACTCCCCCCCCACCTGAAACTCAGAGCTATTATGAAATTCTACAGAAGGTGATTTCTCCTTTGAGATCTTTATCATCCATTCATTCTCGGCAAGAAAGACAGGAGAATTTGCCTTATCGTAGGCGATAACATCCGATTTCCGGTGTATTAATTGCTCCAGTTCTGCTTTATTATCAGACCGCAGCCAGCAGGCTTTAACATATGGAAGGACGCGAAAATCGCATTTGGCCCCATATTCATTTTCCAGCCTGTGTTTGATTACGTCAAACTGTAGTTCTCCAACAGTTCCGATAATCTTTATATTCCCGGGCTGACGAATGAATAACTGTGCCAGACCTTCATCGGTGAGCTGTCTGACTCCTTTCTCAAGTTGTTTGGTTTTCATAGGATCCCGGTTTATCACCTCTTTAAGGATCTCCGGAGAGAAAGTGGGAATCCCGGTAAAATGCAGATCTTCACCATCCGTCAGGGTATCGCCTATTTTCAGACTTCCATTATCGTATAAACCAATTACATCACCGGGAAAGGCCTCCTCTACTGTGCTTTTGTTATTAGCCATAAAGGATGACGGGCTTGCAAAACGCATTTTCTTTTTTAAGCGGGTGTGATAATAAAACTTGTTCCTTTCGAATTTCCCTGAACAAATCCTCAGAAAAGCCAGCCTATTCCGGTGATTAGGATCGAGATTGGCATGGATCTTAAAAATGAAACCTGAGAATCCGGATTCTTCGGGAAAAATCTCTCTTTCCCTGGTTTTGGCCTTTACAGGGGAGGGTGCAATATCGATGAAAGTCTCAAATAATTCAGGCACTCCGAAGTTGTTCAGGGCACTTCCGAAAAAAACCGGGGCCAGGTATCCTTCCCGGTAAAGATCTTTATTAAAGGTTTCGAAAAGGTCTTTTGCAAGGTCAATTTCATCCCATAAACGAACAAGGTTATCCTCACCAATAAACTCCTTTAACCTTGGATCTTCAATGTCATCTGTATTTAATAAAACTTCAGACTTTTTGCTTTTTTGCGGATCATAGAGCTGAATATTCCTTGTGAGTAAATTATAAACCCCTCTGAATAGAGGACCACTACCAATAGGCCAGGTAAAAGGGCTGGTGGAAATATTCAATTCGCTCTCGAGTTCCTCAAGTAAAGAAAAGGGATCCTTCCCTACCCTGTCCATTTTATTAATAAAGATCATAACCGGAGTGGCACGCATACGGCAAACCTCCATTAGCTTGCGGGTTTGTGCCTCCACCCCCTTGGCGCTGTCCACCACCAGGATGACACTATCCACAGCCGTAAGGGTGCGATAGGTGTCCTCCGCAAAGTCTTTGTGCCCAGGAGTATCCAGAATATTGATATGGGTTCCGTTATAATCGAGTGTCATTACCGAAGTGGCCACGGAAATCCCTCTCTGTTTTTCTATTTCCAGGAAATCGGAAGTGGCGGTTCTTCGTATCTTGTTGTTTTTCACTGTACCGGCCTCATGAATTGCACCGCCGAATAAAAGTAGTTTTTCGGTAAGGGTGGTTTTTCCTGCATCCGGGTGGGAGATAATGCCAAAAGTCCTTCTTCTTTTTATTTCAGTTTTTCTATCCACAAATTGGTTCTTTAAGGTATCTGTTAAAATATACCGATAATTTATTATAAGGTCTTAATTGATATGAGATCAGCAGCTGTGCGGAAATAACAGGCAAGACTGCCATGACCTGCTCTGAAAGCTTTATTATGGCGGAGTAATGCTGTGATATTCTGAGATTTCTGTTCTCATTTGAAAGCGCAAAAGTAGTGATAATTTGGGACATGACAATGGGGAGGGAGGGTTTATAGGTTTATAGGTTGATGGGTTTAATGGTTGTAGGTCACACCGATTACCGATCACCTTTTAAGGGTTGGGTAAAGAAGGTGAAATTACGAAGAAGGGAGAAGCTGGAAGCTTAGTGCAGACTTGAAATGCTGAAAGTTATAGGGTTCCAGTCTTTCTCCCTCAGCATGGTGCTGCTCTATCATAACATTTATCGTTTTAAAGATCTCTCCAAACTCATTCACAGGATGTAATTTTCATTTTTATACTTCTCCATTTTCCTGATATACGGAAAAAGAATTGTTTCCTCATCCTTCTCATACCCCATCGAAGCAAGTTTTTCTTTCCCTCTCGCTCTCACTCTCACTCTCCCACTGTTTTTCCTGCCTCATTAACTTCCCCTCATTCATCCCTAATCCCCCCCACCCTCGCCAAAATGAACATTTCCCGCCTTCATGTTTTCTATTCAATAGAAACCAATTGTTAATTCCAAAAACTAAACTAATTCAAAATGGAATACAGATATTTAGGAAAATCAGGACTCAAGGTTTCCACTCTCTCACTCGGAACTATGACTTTTGGCGGCAAGGATCGCTTTTCCAAAGTGGGAAATAACCAGGTTAAGGAGGCCTCAAAGATCATAGATCTGTGTATTGATAATGGCATAAACCTTATTGATACCGCCAATATTTATTCTTATGGTGAAGCAGAAAAAATAGTTGGAGAAGTACTTAAAGGAAAAAGACCCGGTGATGTTCTGATTTCCACCAAGGCCAGGATGCCTGTGGGCGATGGTCCGAATGACAGTGGATTTTCACGCTATCATCTTGTCAGGGAATGTGAAAGAAGCCTGGAACGCCTTCAAACCGATGTTATCGATGTTTATTATATCCATGAATGGGATGGCACCACTCCTATGGAAGAAATGCTGGAGGCTCTGTCCTTTCTTGTTCAGCAGGGAAAAGTAAGGTATATAGGCTGCTCTAATTTTTCAGGCTGGCATATTATGAAAGCCCTGAATATCAGCAAGGAAAGAAATTTATCGCGTTTCATAACCCAACAAATATATTACACCCTGGAGGCCAGGGAGGCTGAATACGAGTTATTGCCCATTGCTGTTGATCAGGGTGTGGGTGTTCATGTGTGGAGTCCGCTGGCTGGCGGACTGCTTACCGGTAAATATACAAGGGAAAAAAAGCCTGAAGGAGTAACCCGGATGTCGGAGGGATGGAAAGAACCTCCGATAAGAGACGAGGAAAGGTTATGGAATATAGTAGATGTAATTAATGAAATCGCAGCAAATCATAATGTTTCCGGAGCACAGGTGTCACTGGCGTGGACCCTTACCCGACCCGGGGTGAGTTCTATTGTTATGGGTGGCAGAAAAATCGATCAGATAAAAGATAATATCGGAGCTGCGAGCCTTGAATTATCGGATGATGAAATTAATAAACTGAATGAAGTAAGCCAGATTCCGCTTTTATATCCTTACTGGCATCAGGCAAACTTTGCGAAAGGCACATTCAGCGAAGGAGATAAAGCCCTATTCGGGGGGAGAAAATTATAGCATAAGCGCATTATTTATAGGTGTGAAACTGTAATCATTTATTATCTAAAAATAACTTCACTATGAAAGATGTTAAATCAAAGAAAATCGGATGGATAGGCCTGGGCGCTATGGGGATGCCGATGGCTGCAAATCTTCTGAAGGCAGGCTTCGATATGAATGTTTATAACCGGACCCGGTCCAAAGAGAAGAAACTTACTGAAGCAGGAGCAGTATCCGCTTCTTCCCCGGGGGAACTGGCAAAGAAATCTGATATCATTTTCCTGATGCTTTCTGATGACGAAGCAGTCAGAGATGTTTTTACCGGTGAACAGGGATTGTTATCTGCCGATGTCTCCGGCAGGATCATTATTAATATGAGTACCGTCTCTCCGGGCCTCAGTATTGAAATGGAGGGCCTTTGCAAGCCAAAGGGACACAGGTACATGGATGCTCCGGTTTCGGGGAGCGTAAAGCCTGCTGAAGAGGGTGCACTCGTGATAATAACCGGAGCCGAAAAAACCCTGTATGAAGAAATGAAACCCTTGCTTGAAAACCTTGGCAAAACAATTTTTCATATGGGCATTACAGGTAAAGGAAATGCGACTAAACTTGCCGTAAATGTATTTCTTGCAATAATTAGCCATGGGATGTCTGAAGGCGTACTCTTTGCGAGAAAAATGGGCATTAAACCTGCCGATTTTCTTGAGGTGATAAATGCCGGTGGACTGGGTAGTCCGTATACAAAAGTTAAAACCAAATTAATAGTTGAAAATGATTATCCTGCAGCTTTTATGCTTAAACATATGGCTAAAGACCTGCGGCTTGCTGTCGATAACAATCTTGATTCTCCTCTGGGAGGCGTGGTATATAATACTTTTGGAGAAGCGAAAGTGGAATTTGGAGAGAAGGATGTTATGGCTGTATTCAAATACCTGGAAAGGATCTTTTAATACACTCTCATACCCATTAAGTTTCAATAATTTAATAATTTAATAATTCAATAATTTAATAATTTAACATGCAAAAAAATCATATCATGAAAAAAAGTTTAATACTTATTTTACTTGTTTTAGCCTTTTCGTTTTCCTGCAAGAACAGACAATCTGAGAGATCGGACGAAATTGAAACAACTCCCGACATTCAAAATCGGTCGGAGCTCTTTATAAATTTACCGGACTCTTATAATACACCCGACGGACTTGCCATGGCGCCTGATGGAAGTCTGATACTCTCGGTCCCGAATTTCAATAACGACCATTTATTGGAAAAGGGCATGATAAATGAACCCTCACCCCCCTTTATGGCAAGAATAGATAAGGATAATAACATTGAACGATGGTACGAATTCAAGGAAGAGGATTATCATCGGGAAACAGGGAAAATGGGACCGATGGACGGGGCTTATGGTCCTGACGGAAATCTCTATGTTGCCGATATGCAGATATTTTTTAATGATGATCACAAATCCAGACTCATACGTATTAATGTGGAAGATGGGGAAGCAAAAAGCATGGATGTGGTCGTTGTGGGTTTTAATGCTTCAAACGGGGTTTTCTGGCAAGACAGTACATTGTATGTTACCGAATCCGTTCTTCTTGCCGAAGAGGATACCCTAATCAGCGGAGTTTATGCTTTTACGCAACAGGAATTACTGGCTAACAGTCCGGTTATACTCGAACCCTATGAAAAAGAAAAAGCAGATGAACATCTGGTCCTGGCCCTGGTCTCTGATAACCATATGGGCTTTGGTGCCGACGGTATATGCTTTGATGATGAAGGCTATCTTTATACCACCCTTATTGAGGAAGGAAAAATCTACAAATCTTCGGTGGATGAAAATCATAAGGCAACAGAAACCAAACTCTGGGCAACTCATCATGACATGAAAGGACCGGACGGACTTATTTACGATGATGCAAGAGAGACTTTTTATGTGGCCGACTTTTTAAACAATGCCGTACATGCCATTGATAAGGAAGGAGATGTTACCCCCTTGCAGAAAAACGGAGATGCCACCGGAGCAAATGGCCGCCTTGATCAGCCTGCGGAAGTGATTTTACGGGGAGATGAACTTATCATTGTGAATATGGATATGGCTTGGGCTACTCCGGGACTTTCGGTCAATACCGAAGTTGACGGGGAGTATAATCTTGCAGTTATAGATCTCGATTAATAAATTTTCACCGGCACAAGATCTTTCCTTAGAAAGAAGCTGTCTTAAAAGTATTTTTTAATTTTGGGTTACTTACAAATTGAAAGCATTCCTTCGTTTACACCCACCAAAACCAGCCCACATGGGGGAACAGAAAAGAGGAATGTTTTCAGATTGTAAGTTCTTATAAAAAGATTATTGCTTTTTAGTCCACAGCAACCAGTTTGCGATAAACAAAAAATAACTGGAGAATTGGTATCTTTAAATGAAAGAGTTAAAAGTTAGACAACCTCTTTTGACGGTTTATTTTTTCCCCATCTGCCTGCATTCAACGGCGAAAAAAAATTATTTCATTTCTATGAATCGTTTCCACAAATCACCGCTTGCGTTCTTGCTCTCAGCCAAACTATTCAGATCGGCAGTAATTTCATCAAGTGAGTAGTTTTCCGGATTCTTTTCCACCCAGCTTTTCCAGTTACAGGCAAACATTTTTCTTTTGCCGATTTTCTTTTCCAACAGCATATCTGAATAAACAGAAATTTCTGTGCAGGGTATGTCAAGAATATCAGTAGGCATAAATATTCCTATATCAGAGATTGATGAAAGCTCTATGATGGAATTGCTGATATCTTCACCATAAAAATAGGGTATGTTTACCGGAGGCATGACTTTTGGGCCAAAGCCCTCAGGAAACACCTCTTCAAAACTGAAAACCTCAAGAATATCGGACAACACCATGGACTCCCTTGCCTGTGCCCTGGTCATATTTCCGGAATATGCCACTCCCCGGAAATTCGTACCTATATTTGCGAATCCTTTTAAGGCAATTTCATTTTTTATGGCAACAGAGAGAATCAGATTACAAAAATCCACAAAAAGTTTAAAAGTTACAGAACTAAGTTCAGGAAGATTTTTTTCGAGAAATAATGGAGAGGATAATATGATCCTTTCTGAAAATATCTGAATCTCAGGCTCCAGGGCCCTTAAACCCAGGCAATAATTCTGCCTTCGGGCTAAATACATTTCCCCGGACAGTTCATGGTAAAACTTATTTAAATAATGGATATTATCCTCCTTAACGAGATCTGCGAATTCCATTAATTCAATAATTGATGTAACCCGGGAAGCTGCAACCGGTTCTCTGATTTCCGATCCACCGGAAGTGTCTGTAAAAAAAGAATCTGGCATTATAGGTCTGTTATTTTTACCTTACTTTACGGAAAATTGACTGCTTTGTTCCGAAAACTGACCGGAGAAACAGCTAAAAATTTACAGTTTTTTTTATTTTTATCAGGCTTTCATTCATGACGGAATTATGTACCTTCTAATGTGATTGTTATCCGCCGGCCCTATGCAGGCTAAATATTCCAGGCAGGTAAATAAATTACTTTTCTTCCTTTTTCCTCTTCCTCCTCCTTTTAATTGTATCATCTATATTCACAACTATGGAATTTATGAAAATTATCAAAAGTGTTACGCCCACAGCAAGTATATATTTATGCAAAGCCACAGCAATTCCAATTCCGGTCGAAAACAAAATGGTAGCAGCTGTAGTAAGATATTTTATTTTGTATTCATCGCTTATCTGTAATACCGTGCCGGCCCCAATGAAACTGATCCCGATGATCACTGCGTGTATAACCCTTGTAGGGTCAGTATTTATATACTCTCCCAGTCCCACTGACTGATATCTGAAAACTATAGACTCACTTAACATAACCACAAGCGCTACAGCTCCGCCAACGATCATGTTGGTGCGAATACCGGCGGGTTTATTTCCTTTTTCCCTTTCATATCCAATAAATCCGCATAATACAGCAGCAATAACTACATTTAACAGTAAACCGAGTTCCTGAAGTATATCCATAGTAAGTTGTTCTTTCAAAGGATATACCAAACAATCATAATAAAAAATCAGATGCAGTCAGCAATGAACAGGGAATATGTTATTATCAGATCCAGCAAGCTTTTTTTTAAAGCGGGGCCGGCTTTGATCTCGAACATTAGCTTCGCTGAGTTCACCGCCAATTGGCGGTTCGGTTCTGATCCAAACACTCTACTCTGTTGACAGAACCTAAATAGTAAAAAACATATTTTTATTCGTATTGCAAAAAAACATTTGTAAAACAGCGTCTTTAGCCATGCGGAAATAGTGTAGATTTTTTTCACTTTTTGAGTCAGTTCTTCAACATAATTTTTTATTCCTGTTTATTATTTTTATTCTCCTGTTAAGTATATTCTTCTGATTTGTAAAGACATATATCACAGTGTAGATCGAATATGATTTTCACATAAATTTTGGAATGAATCTGGTAGTTATAAGCACAGTTGAATTTTTGTGAGAAATTCACGCATTATAAATTAATCATAAAACTATTCAAGTCGTGGTAGCATTAAAAAAAATTAAAAAACAGGATATTATAGATCAGTTGAACTGGGATGACAGTGTTAATAATATCGATATCAAAATTGAAATAGAAGGGAACACAGTGCAATTAAAGGGCAGCGTTCCCAATTACACATCCAAAATGGCAGCAGAAAGAGATACTTACCAGGTTAGCGGAGTAGTAAAAGTTGAGAATTATCTGAAGGTTAAGTTTCCTCCTTCTGTTACTGTACCCACAGACAATGATATTAAAGAAAATATTACGAAAATGCTTGTCTGGAACAACATGATTGATGCCGTAAATGTTGAGGTAGATGTAAACCGTGGAACCGTTACATTGAAAGGAACCGTTGCTTCAAAATGGGAAAAGCACATGATTGAGTCTCTTGCCAACTCGAACCATGGTGTAGTTGAGGTTGACAATCAAATTTCGGTGAAACTTGGAAAATCAGTTCTGGACATGGATATTGAAGAGGACATAAAAAAGGCTTTCCAGAGGAGTATTCTTATAGATGAAGATAATATTACAGTGAATGTTAAGAACAGTATTGTTGAATTATCGGGGTCGGTAGCTAATATTGCCGTGAAAAGGGAAGCCTATAACATGGCACTTTATACTGCCGGTGTACTGGATGTAGTAGATAATCTGACTATTCAATAATCAGATCTGCTTTAGTGAATTTCTAGAATACTGACACAAACTATTATGAAAAAATTATTAAAACTCTCCACAGTAATAAGTATTTCAATTTTATTTTTTCTATTGCCGGGATTCACAAAAACCATGAAAACCGTTTATATCGAAGGCCTTGATCAACTAAGATATTCCGTTGAAAAAATTGAAGCTTCTCCCGGAGAGCAAATACAGATAACTCTGAAAACGATCAGTAATTTGCCAGCTAATCAGATGGCTCACAACTGGGTGCTTTTGAAGAAAAATGCAAATGCCTCCAAATTCATAAATGAAGGTCTTGACGATAAAGCCAACGATTACATTGATCCGGACTATGAAAAATTTGCTATTCTAGGAACAACCATGCTTGCGGGAGGTGAGAAAGAAACGCTAAACTTCAGGGCCCCCGAAGAAAAAGGTGAATATCTTTATGTTTGCACTTTCCCGGGGCACTTTCAGGCAGGAATGAAAGGAAAACTAATAGTGAAATAGATAAAAAATTAAATATGAACAAGGTAAAGGATTATTACAACCGGCATGTGAAATATGAGGATAAAAGGCTGGATGAAAATGTCTTTGAAATACCTATTACATTAAAATATATAGAAAAATACGTTAAACCCGGAAGTAAGATCCTTGACATATCCTGCGGAACAGGACGGTATGCTGAATTACTTCTCGATAAAGGCTATAAGCTTGGATTAAACGACCTTTCTGAAAATAATATGGAGTTGGCCCTGCAACGGATTGGTAAACATCCGGGCTTACTCCATACAGAAACATCCGATGCCCTGGAATCGGATATATGGAAAAAAGAAGAATGGGATGCTATTTTAATACTTGGCCCCCTGTATCATCTTACAGACCAAAATAAAAGACTGAAAGTTCTTCATTATGCGGAGGATGCCGTGAAACCTGGAGGACATATCTATCTTGCATTTATGTCGCGTGTAGCTGCGCTTTTATATGGTCTTAAAAATAATCCCGAAGGAATTGATAAGCCGGATGGCGCACTTACACTCTGGGAAACCGGTACCGATAATAATTTTGTTGAAGGTACGGAATGGTTTACCAATGCATATTTTGCATTTCCGGAAGAAATTGATGCTTTTGTCTGGAAAGCAGGACTGGAACCTTTACATCTGGTAGGGGTTGAGGGGATATTCGGTGAAAATATGGAGCTGTATCACGGACTTGATGATTTTCTGAAAAAGAAATGGATGGATTTCATTTTTAAAACATGTGAAGACATTCATATGATTGATAATTCCAAGCATTTATTAAGTGTATGCAGAAAACTTGACCGCTTATGATCATATTAGTATTCGGATTACCCGCTACAGGAAAATCCTGGTTATCACAAAAATTATCGGAAGAAACAAACATTCCATATCTGAATACTGATATTATCCGGGAACAAATGGGGGAAAAAGGAAAATATGATCCTGAAACAAAACAGCAGGTATATGATGAGTTGAAGAAGCAAGCAGAAAAGACCTTGAAAACTGAAGGAAATGTCATAATAGACGGAACATTTCATAAAGCCGAAAGAAGAGAGGAGTTCAGTGAAATTGCAAAGAAAATGAATAATGAAATTTTTTTTATTGAACTCCGGGCAAGGGAAGAAACAGTAAAAAAACGCCTTCGGTCAAGGGATGGATACAGTGAGGCGGATTATAAAGTCTATAAACAACTTAAGAGTGAATTTGAGTCATTTGAAGCGAAACATTTGGTTTTGTGGAACGATTCCGCAGAAATCGACGAGCTGATTAGCGAAGTAAAAAACTACATTAATAAAAGGGGAGATTATGAATACTAAGCAAATAAAAACATTAATAGAGAACTGTGGATTACCTGACAGTTGTGAAAATATTAAACTTAAGGATACCCATATATCATGGGTCATTTTAACGGATAATTATGCTTTCAAGATCAAACGTCCGGTCACTTTCTCGTTTTTGGATTTTTCCACCCTGGAAGAACGGAAGTATTATTGTTATGAAGAACTTGAATTAAACAGGCGACTGGAACCTGATATATATCTTGATGTAATACCCCTAACACAAAAAATGCTGGATCCGGATATAAGTACGGACGAGGATGAGATAATCGACTATGCAGTAAAGATGAAACGCATGGACGAACAGAAGGAAATGATTGCCAAGCTTGAAAAGGATCAGGTTAATGATCAGCATATTGATAAATTAGCAAAAAAAATAGCCGGATTCCACAAACAGGCCCGGGTTATCAAAAATGCGTTTAACACTTCCGGTTTTCAGGAGAAATATGCGGATATAGAATCTGAATTCCCTTTTATTGTTGAAAATTTCGGGAAAGAAAAAAAAGAAATGATCCAGGAGTGTATAAAAAAATCATTTACCTTCCTTAATAAAAACCGGTCGGTGTTTAATGAAAGGGTGATCTCCGGATTCCGAAAGGATATTCATGGCGATTTAAATGCCAGTAACATTTTCCTCTATGAAGAACCGGTGATCTTTGATTGCATAGAATTTGATAAAGAATACCGGCAAATCGATCTCATGAATGAAATAGCTTTTCTTAGTGTTGATCTTGAGTTTTATGGTAAACAGGACCTGAGTGAACGATTTTATGAGAAATATTGTGAATTCTACGGACTGAAAAATGAAAGCAATCAGGAAAAATTATATACATATTTCAAATCTTACCGGGCAAATGTGAGAGCAAAGATCAGCCTGATCAATACAGAAAAAAAGAAAGAGTATAACAGGAAGGACCTTGAAGAAGCAGAAAAGTATCTGGATATTATGAAAAAGTATTCTGACAAATTATAAGTAAGAATATCCGAATATTTATTTTTTTGTATGTTTGGGATACTAAACGTCTAATGTGTTGGTGGGTAAATTAAAAGAAATTATCACTTGTCTGTCCTGTGATTTTACTGCAAAAAAAAGATCATTCGTGAAATCATGCGGGAATTGTTTTGCCTGCACTGGCTGTGAAATTTATATCTGTCCGGAATGTTCCTCTGAAATTATTATAAAAGCTATTGATACAGAAAGATCTTTCCGGAAACTGAAATCCTGAAATGCTAAGCTACCCTAAGTGTATCTTTCCATAATAACCAATAAACCCTTTCAGTATTAAATCATGGAGACCATAATCCGGGTTCTCAAGATCATTTAGCAGAACAGATCCGGATCATTAGCTTCACTCAACCAACCAACAATTGGTAGTTCGGTTAGAATCCGGCGATTCTAATCTTTGACAGTCTCTGTTTAATCTTACGGAAAAAAAGACTACCCCCCCCTTCTATTTACCCGGTGAACAATATGATAATAAGTACGTTATTACTGTACTATTATCTACCTTTCTGAAACAAATCTTAAAATTTTAAAAAATGTTTAACATATTTAAGCGAAAAAGCGAAGCTGAAAGATTAAGGAAAAAGCATGGCAGACTCATGAAACAGGCATATACACTATCTCATACCGACCGTAAAAGATCCGATTCCTTATATGCGGAAGCTGACAGGCTTTCAAGAGAAATTGAAGAAATTGAAAGCAAAAAAAACAATTAATTTGTGTCAAAAATTAATTATATCTCCAGTCTTTAACTGCGGGATGTTAAATTCTTCATAAAACATTGCAAGGGCTGCAAGCTCTGTACAGTGAGAAGGGATAAGGATCTCCGGTTGGTTTTTCTGAAAAAATTCTACCGTCTTTTTCGTTTGTTCATTCTGTGTTTTTAAATGAAATCCACCAATAACCATTTTTAATTCCTTAATACCGCTTATTTTCCTTGCATATTCAACCATGTTCACAATACCTGAATGAGCGCAGCCCGATATTACAACAAGTTTATTATCTGAAACTATGGCTACTCCGGAATCATCATGAACAAAATCCGGATTTCCGTTTTCATCGGTAAAGCCCGTTGTCCGGGATTCATAATCATTCTCCCTGGGTATTTCCCCTAGAAAGTAAACTCCCGGAAAAAACTCCACAGGATCTTTGCTTTCCTTTAGTTTAAAATTTCCTGAATAATATGATCTTGTTTCTGCCAGCCCGATATTCTCAATCCCGCCCTTACGGTATCTTTTTATAAATGCCCCGGGATGGCAAATGAGTCTTTTTCCCGGGATATGCGTCAGGCCGTTCCCGTGGTCCCAGTGACCATGACTTAACACTATGGTGTCAATTTCATTCTTAAGATCAACACCTCCTTTTTTTGCATTTCGTAAAAAAAGATCGGAATGCCCCGTGTCCATTAAAAATTTGAATTCTTTCGATTCTATAAAATATGATAAACCATGTTCGGCGCCATAATGACCTCCGGCATGATTTTCTGTTAAGCTAATGATTTTCATAAATGGTATTTTTAAAGCAGGAATTCCGAAATAATATACAAATTACGGCAAAATACCGGAAAACATCAGGGATAAACGTGAAGAAAAAATCTTATACATTCATAAGGCATTTGAGATTCTTTCCCATGTAGCGGCTATACTATTGCTGATATCTGATCCGGGAGCATATTCCGTAATGGTTTTACCTTCTGTCATGGCCTCTGTGAAGCTATTATCAAAAGGAATTCCGGGTAATAACAAAATGGAATTTTGCTTTAAAAATTCTTCAATTTCCAGAACTACTGAACTATTTAAATCCAGCTTATTGATTAGTGCATATACCTTTATTTGAAAGGTTTTTAGAAGTCCAAACAATCTCTTTGCATCATGAAATCCTGATTTTGAAGGTTCGATAATCACCAGAACCTTATCGGTTCCTGTTACAGAGGATATTACCGGGCAGCCCAATCCCGGGGGTCCATCATTAATTATAAAATCCAGATTTCTTTCAGAAGCAATTTCCCTCGCCTTTTTCCTGAGCTGGGCAACAAGCTTACCTGAATTCTCCTCGCCGGGCCCCATCTGAGCATGAATAAACGTTCCAAAACGTGATTCTGAAATAAACCAGCGGTTTTTTTTATTCTGCTCCGAAGAAATTGCTTTTTCCGGGCATATCCGCTCGCACAGGCGACATCCCTCACACAGAAAGGCATCAACCCTGTATCGCCCCCTCTCATCAGCCGAAATAGCTCCAAAACGACAATTATGTGCACAAATACCACAGGTATTGCAAGTATTGTAATCAATGAATGCTTTTCTTCCGCCGGGAAATCTGTGTCGCTCTTTAATATCCGGATTTAACAGCAGGTGGAGGTCAGCAGCATCTACATCACAATCACAAAATACCGCATTCTTCGATATTGAAATAAGTCCGGCTGTAATGCTGGTTTTTCCGGTTCCGCCTTTTCCACTCAAAATAGTTATTTCCTGCATTTCAGCATACTTTTGACTGTATCTTATTCACCATATTTTTGAAAATCCTGTTGGTTTTCTCTGAAATATTCTCCATTAAGATTCCATGGGCATAATTTGATGCAAATGTCCTGTCGAAAACCTGTCTTCCAAGAATAGTAATATTTTCAGACTTCAAATAGTTATCGGTATCTGCGTTTCCAAGACCGTCTTTGTTAATGAAGATAGCGAATTCCTTTTTCATATCTTTTACAACTTCAATTGAAAGCTTAAGATCATGGAGGCCGAAGGGTGTGGGTTCTGTGACAAGGACGACAAAATCGGCATCAGATATAGTGGTAACTACCGGACAACTTGTTCCAGGAGCCGCATCGTATAAAATAACTTCAGCTTCAGCACTGATCTCTTTTTTAAGCTTGCGAATCAGGAGGGTCTGCATCGCCGATCCAATCTTTAATCTTCCTTCAATAATATCAGGAAAACTGTTTTTATTTACAGAGTATTCAGAAATTTCTCCAATCTCATTGGGAATCTCTTTTATTGCTCCGGATCCACATGCAATGAAACAAGCTCCGCATGAGTGACATAATTCAGGGCTTACCGTGGCAAATTTTACTGCAGGAATAACAACTATAGCGTTAAACTCACAATATTCCTGGCATTTTCCGCAATAGATGCAGGCTTCACTGTCAATGGAGGGAATTATCTGGTATATCTTCTTCCCTGAAATCTTCCGGGCATCCGGGAAGAAAATCAGATCATTGGGCTCCTCCACATCACAATCCACCAGTTGAACTGCAGAAGTCCAGTACTTTTGTATTGCCACGTAAAGATGAAGTGAAAAACTGGTCTTTCCTGTTCCTCCTTTCCCACTGGCAATTGCAATCTTATATGACATTTTTCACAGAGATAAAAAAGCTTTTATTCCTCTCTTCCGCGTCCAAAACCAAATCCCCAGCCTGATCTGCGATTACGGCCTCTGTTTCTTCTTCCCCACCCCATTCCAAAGGGCCTGGAATCCTCGTTTTTACCATTTTTTTCATCAGAGGCACACTTTCCTTCTTTTCTTCCGGTCCTGGGACCTTGTCCCATCGGACCTGTACGATCAAATCCTGGCATAATTATAATAGTTTAGTGAAAATTTAGAATTTATTTCTTTTCAGTGAATCTATAATTTCTGAAATGGTTTTCTGACTTTCAGGCAGAATTATCATTTGAATATCAAACCGGTCCAGCATTTCTTTGGCTTTTGGACCAAAGTCACCCGAAATTACCCGGTTTGCGCCCAGTTCCACCATTTCCTGTGAAGCTTTGGTGCCTGCACCCCCCGGCGCTTCGGCATGAGTATTCTGAATAAAATCAACACTGCCGGAATCATCGTTGAATACACAAAACCAGGGACATCTGCCGAAACGAAGATCAAATTCAGAAGTCAACTTACTGCCGGAGGATGTAATTATTGTTTTCATAATTCTTTATTAATAATTGGATCAAAATGAACTGACGTACATATGGGACATTCTTCGGATGCACTTACCCGCTTTAAAGTAAACCGGGCCTGGCAATCATTGCAGAGAAACCATTTCTCATTGAACTCAGCATTACCAAACACAGCTTCTATTTCTCTCACTTCCACAAGTGCCTTTGCTATTTTGTTTCTTGCACTTTCGTATATTCGTGCAAAAGTAGCTCTCGAAACCCCCATTAAACTGCAGGCTTCATGATGATGCATCCCATCATAATCCGCCAGTTTTACCGCTTCAAATTCTTCGTAAAAAAGCTGAATTTTCTCTTTTTTCTCCGATCTGGAGCCCACGGGTACATAAGATTTGAATTTTGGCGGAGCTACTACCTTTCTTAAATGTTTCTTACGGGGCATCACATATATATTTGTGTAAATATAATGAGAATATTCTCATAATACAAATAATTTCCTGCTAATTCTTAAGTATTCTCCGGTAATCAGGTTATATAACAACCCTGATAAGGATTCAAAAGGAATAGCCAGGGCTGGCAACCTTTGAGTGTTCGAAACCTTAAAGTTGGCAATTCGGTGATGCAATTCCAAGCCCTGTTGGGCATACGCGTCAACTTAAGGATATAATATTTGGTTGATGTAAGAAAGTCAGTCGTTTATATTTATCTTAGGTGCAGTATCTGGCTGGTTGCTTTTTTATACTGATTAGATTTTGAGTGTTATTGATACGATTTTTCGGATAAGCATTTTCGGAATTGACGGAGAGAGAGGTTTCTCCATCGGGGATTTTGCCGGGGCAAAATCCCCTCCGTCGA
>CAYRTD010000095.1:0-9766 GCA_964426915.1 uncultured Bacteroidaceae bacterium
ACGCGGTTGCGCGCCCCCGTAAAAGAACGGGGCAGGCCCGCCTGCCTTCCCACTGGCCATCCTTAGGCGGGCAGGCTTGATCTCGAACATTAGCTTCGCTGAGCTCACCGCCAATTGGCGGATTCGGTTATGATCAAAACACCCGACTTTATGGACAGACTCTACTTACACTCTCACCAATACCGATTAATCGGTATGACTTACCAGATAATGCAAAAACATTATCGACTAACTCCTCCCCAATTATTTATTCAAATAAACCCTCATCTCTGATCAAAAGCAGTATTGAAGATTGTGGAACAATAATAAATTTTTCCTTATTGAATTCGATCTCCCAGCCACTTTTCTGCAGATATACAGCCATATCTCCTTCCTTTGGCTGCAAGGGGACATACATTACTTCATCTTTGGATTTCCATGGTTCCTCTGTTTCACTTGTAGCGGGTATTGGATAACCCGGACCCACTTTCACAACGTACCCGCTATGGATCTTTTCGTTTTCAGTAACCCCCGGGGGAAGATATAGGCCTGATTTTGTTTTTTGCTGATCACTCTTTGGCTTTATCATCACCCTGTCTCCAACAACAATAAATTTTTTAATATCCTTTTCATCAATATTCAGCATCATAACTTATCTGTTTACACCAACATGCTCAAAAATATTGCCATTCCTGCTTTTGTTAGTTTTTGTGTTAAATTTGCGCAAAACTACACGAAAATACTGAAAAAATATCATGATTTGGGCATATCTCGCACTAAGTGGCAGAATTTTAATGCTAGGCTATGAACGAATTGTAGTAAAACAATTGGGAACTAATTCAGACAGTGTTGGGGCAGCATTTTTGTTTTTCAGTATAGCAACAGTATTTCTTGTACCTGTGTTGTTTTTTATTGAGCTGCCCTCCGACTGGCATTTTATGTGGTGGGTATTTCTTGCGGCCGTAATTTACAGCAATACCTTTGTATTATATGTCCGGTCTCTTAGCCTTGGGGAAGCCTCTCTGGTAGGACCATTATATAACTTCAATATCTTTTTTCTTCTTATACTCACTGCGATTTTCCTGGATGAAAATATAAACTGGCTGAAAATCACAGGGATTATCCTGCTCTTTTATGGTACCTCATATCTGAATAAGCAGAAAAATCCGGTTAAATCTCTAAAAGCCCTTTTTACTGATAAAGCCTGTCAGCTTATGATCCTTTGCTCATTCCTGATGGCATTCGGAAGGACAATTGACGGCTATGCTGTTCAACGGGTCTCGCCTGTCTTTTATTCATTTGCATTGTATTTCACGATTTCCGTTTTCCTGCTTTTTTATATACTCTTAAAAAAACGATGGAGCTTTACCCTGGAGCTACTAAAGACTAAGCCCGTGGCGTCATCAGTAGCGGCCTTTATAAATGCCTATTCCTATTTGCTGCTGGTCATTGCCTTTACAAAAATTGATGTTAGTGTTGCTGAGCCAGCTTCCATGTTAAGCATGATCGTCACAGTAATACTCGCCCATTTCATTTTCGGGGAAAAAGTTCGTGACCGAATTGTTGGAGTGATCATAATGATCATTGGTGCCTGGCTTCTTAGTTCAGGATAAATCCCTAACTTTACAAAAAAAAGAAATGGAGTCCGGAAATAAACAGAGAAAATCCCGCCTCCCTCACTGGATGAAGATCCGGCACTCCGGGGGGGAATCTTATCTTAAGATAAAGCGGCTTACAGAGCAAAATAAACTCAATACCATATGCATAAGCGGGAAATGTCCGAATCGCAGTGAGTGCTGGAATGCGGGCCATGCGACATTTATGATTCTTGGAGATATATGTACCCGCTCGTGCAAATTTTGTGGTACTCTTACAGGACGCCCTATGCCTCCTGATCCTGAAGAGCCATTAAGGCTTGCCGAATCCATTAAAATACTAAATCTGAAGCATTGTATCATTACATCCGTTGACCGTGATGATTTACCTGATTCAGGAGCTTCATTCTGGGCAGAAACTATCAGAAAAGTAGAAGAGTTGAATAAAGATCTTACCATAGAATCCCTGATTCCTGACTTTGACGGATGTCCGGAATACCTTGATATGATCATTGATGCAGATCCCGGGATCATTTCCCATAATCTCGAAACGGTAAGACGGCTTACTCCCCTGATTCGTTCGGGAGCAAAATATGAAAGGAGTTTAAAGGTATTGAAATACCTGTCATCTAAAGGAATTCTTACTAAATCAGGCATTATGCTTGGACTTGGTGAATCTCATTCAGAGATCCTTAGCACCATGGATGACCTTCGTGATGCAGGATGCAGAATAATGACCCTTGGTCAGTATCTCCGGCCCGGATCAGACAATTTAGAGGTTCAAGAGTTCATTCATCCGGACAGGTTCAAAGAATACCAGGAAACCGGTTTAAAAAAGGGTTTTGAATTTGTTGAGAGTGGACCCCTTGTCAGGACTTCCTATAAAGCTGACAAACATATTTCATTAAAAAAATAATGCCGTGAGCCTAAAAATAATATTTGAAGACCTTGGGTATAAAGATTACAAAGAGACATGGGATTACCAGGAATCGGTTTTTAAGGAGATCATTAATTATAAATGCAATCCCGGAATTTCTGAAAATTCATCCCCCTGCCCTTCCAACAGGTTGATATTTGTGGAACATCCGCATGTTTTCACTCTGGGTAAGAGCGGATCGGAAAATAACCTACTGATCGATCAAATACAACTTCAGGCCAGGGAGGCAACATTCTATAAAACAAACAGAGGGGGTGATATTACCTATCACGGACCCGGACAGCTTGTAGGATATCCAATAATTAATCTGGAGGATGCCGGTCTTGGTCTTAAAGAATACATCTATAAACTCGAAGAATCGGTTATCCGTGCCATTTCATTTTACGGGCTGAAGGGTGAAAGATTACAGGGTGCTACTGGTGTGTGGCTCGACACGGATAATCCCGGAAGGGCAAGAAAGATCTGCGCCATTGGGGTCAGAGCCAGCCGGCACGTCACAATGCATGGATTTGCCCTGAACATAAATACCGATTTGAAATACTTCAACTTTATCAATCCCTGTGGATTTACCGATAAAAAAGTTACATCCGTAAAAAATGAGCTTGGACGAAAAGTTGAGTTCAGAGAAGCCTCATCGCTAATGAAAAAAAGTTTTGAAGAAATATTTCACACTGAATAACAGAATCTTACATAGAACTCATTTCTTTAACGGGGAGAAAGGATAATCGTTATTTTTTTACATAATCTTAACCATTATAATATCTTTATGTAAACTTTCTGTTGTACATTTATACTTTCATCTGTTTTATTAAGTATCCGGTCTTTCCAATGAACACTATCATTCGTATTTATATTTCTGTATTTTTTCTGCTTGGCATCACATTTACACTGCATTCCCAAAGCAAAAAGCGAGTATCTGAAAATGACCGTCCCAAAATCGGACTAATCCTCAGTGGAGGCGGTGCAAAGGGTCTTGCGCATATAGGAGCATTGAAAGTCCTTGAGGAAGCTGGCATAAGACCCGATTTTATAGGAGGCACCAGCATGGGCAGTATTGTCGGAGGGCTGTATGCTATTGGCTATAGTGCCGATTCACTAGAAAAAATTGCAAGGTCGACAGATTGGTTGAGAATTATCAGCGATCAGGTTTCGAGAACTGATCTGACCATTGAGGAAAAAGAAGATGAAGACCGCTTCTTTGTTTCTTTTCCCATAAAGGAAAATAGAATTAAGATCCCATCAGGACTTGTTGATGGTCAGAACATTGAAAATTATCTTAACAAGCTTTGTGCACCCGTTTATAATGTCAGGGATTTCAATAATTTTGACATTCCCTTTTTATGCATCGCCACTGATATTGAGACCGGGGAAGAAGTGATATTCAGGGAAGGATATCTTCCTGAGGTGCTTAGAGCCAGCATGTCCATTCCCAGTATTTTCAATCCCATAGAGATTGATGATAAGCTACTTGTTGACGGGGGGCTTGTCAATAATTTTCCAGTGGCCCGGGTAAGGGATATGGGAGCAGATATTCTGATCGGTGTGGATGTAGGATTCAGGTATTATAAAAAACAGGAACTAACTTCCATTTTTAAGATCCTAGAACAATCTGTTTTCTTCTATGGTGAAGCCTTGAATGGATATAACAAAAGTTTGTGTGATATCCTGATTGAACCTGATCTTTTTGATTATAATGCATCCAGTTTTGGAGCTGCAGATACAATAATGTCATTAGGAGAAACGACTACGCGCAAATTTTTACCTATGTTAAAAGCACTGGCAGATTCAGTTTATAAAATTCCTCCTGTCATTGAAAGCCGTACACCTCCTCACCTTGATTCCCTGATATTAACGGAAATACGGGTTAAAGGTCTTGATGAGGTCTCCGGAAAGCTACTTACCGGTAAATTACAACTTGAGCCTTTACAAAAAGTAACTCCTGATGATATTGGCCGGGCAGTGGAAAGATTATATTCCAGTCTGTATTTTGATAAAATAGGCTACAGCATAGAAGAAATGGATTTCGGCATCCGGTTGAATATTAATGTCGATGAAGCGGAGGGAGGAGATTTCAGGGTTGGGCTGCACTACGACACCAATTACCGGTCGGCAATATTGATTAACACAACCTTCAGAAATATTCTTCTTGATGGATCCAAACTCTCTGCCAGCCTTTCACTCGGCGAAAATCCCTATTTCCAGGCTTCTTTCTTTAAAAATAATGGATGGAAACCCGGCTTTGGCCTGGATTTCAACACCAGCCGCCTGGATGCATTTGTTTATCAAAATGGAAGGAGAATTTCTTCTCTGGCTTATGCTGAAACCAGTACCAGGCTTTATATTCAATCGGTATTTTCCAATTCCTATGCAGTTGGAGGGGGAATTGAATACGAAGGCATCAGGATAACCCCCAGGATAGATCCCATTCTGGGATTTGAAAAAGCACAGACCAACTATTTCAACTATTACGGATACGTGGATTTCGACTCTTACAACAGTGCCTACTACCCAAATTCGGGGATGAAGATGAATCTTCTGGGAAAACTCATCACCCATGAAGATTTCAATCCTTCAGTTTTTTTTGTTGCCCGTTATTCACAGGCCTATAGGCTTAGCAATAAATTTACTTTTATCAATCACATATACGGTGGCGCAGTAGACGGGGATACCATTCCCTACCAGTATAATTTTTATACAGGAGGTGTAAACCCCATTCCCAGGAACGGACTACTACCCTTTATAGGTTTGAATTATATGGAAATGATGAGCAAAAATGCCCTGATTATTGGGGGGGATTTGCAATATGAGATCTTTCCCGATATATATATTATTCTAAAGGCCAATATCGGAAATTTAAGAAATGACTTTGAAGAACTCATAAGTACGGATAAGTTATACGGAGGGTACGGAATTACTCTTGGATATGACAGCTGGATAGGGCCAATAGAAGTGAGTGCGCTTAAATCAGTAAGAAAAAACAGGCTCACTGGATTTTTGAATATCGGATTCTGGTTCTGACGGGACAATTAATATACTGCGGTTTAAAAATTATCCCGCATCCATAAAAGAACGAAGCGGGCTTGATCCCGAACAATAGATTCGCTGAGCTCACCGCCACCTGGAGGTTCGGTTATGATCCAGACACCCGACTTTATTGACAGACTCTATATTAGTGTTGAATTTGTCTGATAAACAATTCATTTTATACATGATGACAGCCTTCTGAAGCTTTCAGGTTAATAATTTTCCATCTTCCTAACCTTCTGGTTTTTAGTAGTGGCATCCACCATTCTTGCCCAATGGATGATCTTGCCTGTTTTGAGAGATTCGTATGCTAGTCCTTCATCTGTATTTATGATCCTGCATTTCCCCAAATCATAACGGAAACACTCTACCGTATCGCCCTCTTTCAAAGGCATTCCATCAATATCTGCAAAGTTGAGTTCCGGCTTTTTTGATCCGTTCTTTTTAAAGAGTTTGAACATCTTCATTTTTCTTTAAAATTACACCAAATTTCTCAAAGATCAAGGACGGATTTTAACTTTGTAAAGCCTGACTTACTCACCGGGAGGCTGGTTTCATCCTTCAAAACGACTACGAAACTGCTCTTCTCATAGGGTTCGATCTTACCAATACGGTCTGTACGGACTATATATGATCGATGGATCCTGATAAATTCATGTGGATCGAGATGATTCTCAAAGTATTTCATGGTTTTTTGTTTGAGGAATTTTTCCTTTTCCGTATAGAGCATAACATAGTCATCCTGTGCTTCTATATAACTAATTTGATTTACAGGTATTATCCTTATCTCCTTCCTCAGTTTCACCACTACCCTGTGGATATAATCTTCACTTTCACTCAGATGCTCCCTGAGTTTTTCCTTTTCAGGTCTTTCCAAACCTTCACGAATACGGGATATCGCTTTTCCAACAGCAGTATTGAACCGTTCATGAGCAAAAGGTTTCAGAAGGTAATCCACCGCATTCTGCTCAAAAGCCTGGATGGCATACTGATCATATGCTGTAGTGAAAATGATTGCCGGTTTTTCATCCAGGATCTCCAGCATTTCGAAGCCTGTAAGTTTGGGCATCTGTACATCCAGGAAAACCAGATCAGGGTTTTTATCCTGTATAGCTTTTAATCCGGAAAAGCCGTCTTCACATTGAGCCACTACCTCAATTTCTTCAAATTCCTTCAGGTAATCGGCTATGATCTCCCTGGCCATTTCTTCATCGTCAATTATTATTACTTTTATCATAATTCATTTGATTTATGCGATTGATTCTCCAGGCAGACTCATTTCCACTTTAAACCGTCCGTTTTCATTTCTGTAATTTAACAGATCAGTCCTGCTATACGTCAGGCGAAGCCGGGAATCTATATTCTTCAATCCTATCCCCGCCCCTTTCCTGGGTACGCTTTCAGGATCGTAATTATTTTCGATAGTAATATGGAGCTTATTCCTTTTCAGCTCAGCTTTAATTTCAATAAGAATAGGTTCGGTACTTTCGTAAACACCATGTTTAATAGCGTTTTCAAGTAAAGGCTGAAGGATCATGTTAGGTATAGGGAAATTTTCACTTTCAGGAGGGATTTCCTTCTGATAAACAAGTTTATCTCCAAAGCGTATTTTCTCAATTTCAAGGTAACGTTCCATATTCTCCATTTCTTCTTTAAAAGAAATAGTCGACTCATGACCAAACCGCAATGAATATCTCATGTAATCAGACAATTTGATGATCATTTCCCTTGCTTTTCCCGGTTCCTTCTTTGTTAAGAGGCTGAGGGAATTGAGTGCGTTAAAAAGAAAATGCGGATTTATCTGGGCTTTGAGCATATTGATCTCTGCTTCACGTACCAGGGTTTTCAGGTTTGCTTCATCCGATATTTTTTCTTTAAGATTCATACTATAAACAATAAGAGAATAAACAAGGACCAGTATTGTGTATAGAAAAAAATCTGTAACAATCCTCGCAGGGACAGAACCTTGAAGAAATTCAAGATAAACCTCATTTGCTCTGAAAATATTATCCAGTAAAAAATATGAAATACCTGTCCAGGCAAAAACTGTAAAAACACCCGAAATCAGTATGGCCATTAAGGGATTAAAGAGATTTTTGGCACTGAGGGGATTAAAACGTACGGGAAACCAGATTATAATTCCGATCAAAGCGTGAAGAATATAACTGATAAGGCTATCTATAACTGCCGGAATAACTTCAATATCAAATATAAATATGAAAATGCTCATCTGGATGGCAGCTATTACCATCCAGATGACCAGGTATGCAATGAAATAGACCCGTTTTCCTGTTATCGGATTTAGCATTGATTACATGTTTTTAATATCCCCACCCCCAAAGATAGCAACTCCTTTAATATGGATTGTTTTGTCACCATTTGTTTCAACCGTGCTTCTCTTATCAGAAAAACCTCCAAGGATTCCCACTACATCAGTTTTTACATTCCAGTCGGGAGGAATAAGGAAATCGCTTCCTCCAAAGATATTAACAACCTCGAGTTCACAGCCTTTTCCAGGGTTTGCATTACGCAGATCGTATTTTCCCCCACCAAATATGGAAATTACCTCTCCCCCCTGGAAATTTTTAGAGGTGACAATTTTGTCGCTTCCACCAAAGATATTGACATCATCCAGCCTGTCTAAACTGGATCCAGAATAACTCCTATTATGGAACAGGCTTGAACCCTTAAAGAGAATCAGTATCCCTCCGATTATGAATACCGCAGGCCAGAAGAGACGGCGGAATTCCCACGGAACATCAAATACATCAGGAATAATAAAGAATCCGCCGATACCCAGGAGTATGTAACCAGTTACTTTATTTTCCCGGGTAGTTATGAAGATCACCCCGAGCAGGATAAGAAAAGCCTGCCATGTAAAAATCACATTGCGTATTTCCCATGGGATCAGGTTAAATTGATTACCAATAAGAGCAAGCCCGATAAAAACAAGTATTAACCCAAATATTGCAGTTGCACTTTTCGGTTTCCTGTTTTCATTTTTTTTGTCCATGTCTATTACCTCCATGATTTTGATTTTTTTGATTTTAGAATTGATTTGAATTTGTGGTATAAAAGTAGGGGATGAAGGGGGATGAGGAAAGGAGAAATCGGTGAATGGTAGTTGGTGATCGGTGATTGGTGATTGGTAATCGGTGATCGGTAATCGGTAATTGGTGTGATTGACCATAAACGATTCAACGATTCAACGATTAAACCCATGGGCGGTAATCGGTAATCGGTGATCGGTGATCGGTGATCGGTGATCGGTAATTGGTGTGATTGGGGTTGGGATTTGGGGAAGGGGGAAGGGTAATCGGTGATCGGTGATCGGTAATTGGTGATCGGTGTAAACGATTCAACGATTAAACCCTTATAGGTAATTGGTGATCGGTTTGGGGTGTAATGGTTTTTGTAATTGTTATAGTTTCACTCTTTTTAGCTTAACTTTTTACTTCTGCTAATTTATTATTTATGACATAACAAAAATTATTAGTATTTTTGAGCCATTCAAAAAAAACAGAACTCGTATTTACGAATCATTCAACCACTTAACTGAAAATACTTAAATAAATACAACTAATTTCTTTTGTATTTCCTTCGTATTTTAGTGTCGTTGTAGCAAAAAAAAAGCATGATGAAAAACTTCTTACTCACCCTCATTATTTCAACATTCCTATTCAACCTTTCAGCCCAGCAATCTGAAATTCTCTACCTATCAGGTAAAGGATTTGACGATGCTGTTGAGTGGGAATTTTACTGCACCGATGGCCGTAAAAGTGGTGAATGGACCACTATTCCCGTGCCTTCCAACTGGGAACTGCATGGTTTTGGAGAATACAATTACGGTCATGATAAAAACAAGGCTGAAGAAGAAGGGCTCTACAAATACCGCTTCACCATTCCTTCTTCCTGGAAAAAGAAGGATGTGGATATAATCTTTGTCGGTTCCATGACCGACACTGAAGTTAAAATTAATGGTAAGCTTGCAGGACCCATTCACCAGGGGGCATTCTACCAGTTCAAATACGATATATCAGATAAACTGAAGTACGGCAGAGAAAACCTTCTCGAGGTAAAAGTCAGCAAGATGTCATCCAATGAAAGCGTGAACCAGGCAGAGCGCAAGGCAGATTACTGGATATTCGGCGGAATTTTCCGGCCCGTATACCTAAAAGCTTCACCAAAAGAAAATATTGAAAGAATTGCCCTTAATCCGAAGGCAGATGGA
>CAYRTD010000095.1:9866-16218 GCA_964426915.1 uncultured Bacteroidaceae bacterium
CCTTTGTCTGCAGGGATGTTCCTGTGGGTCTTTTCTGATGAGGGGGTTGTCCGGACAGACATGGACGGTTGGATAGACACCCAAAAGAGCAATGCTCCCGACGGTATAACAGGCCCTTACAGAGAAAAAGAAGGCAGCTATTATACCATCAGGGAAATATGGTCGCCGGTACATATTAACATGGAAGTTCTTCCCCTGACATTCAAGGGGAAGATTCCTGTGGAAAACCGTTTCTTTTACACAAATTTAAATGAGTGTGATTTCACAGCCGGCTTACATAACTTCGAAGATGGCAAACTGAGTCCTTCCTCTGCCAGCCTTGAGGTAAAAGCCCCGGACCTTGCACCCGGCAATACCGGGGAAATTAATATTTCACTCCCCTCTGATTTCAGGAAAGGATCGGATTTACTGAGACTTCAGGCTTTTGATCCCCATGGAAAAGAGATCATGACCTGGACATGGCCGACCAAAACCCCGGAGAGATTCTGCAAAGAATTACTGAAAGGAAAATCTCTGTCAGCAACCGACGTATCAGATCAGGAAAACCACATGATATTAGCCGCCAAAAATACCAGGGTTTACATTTCCAAAAAAACGGGTATTATCGATTCTGTAACAGTAAAAGAAAAAATTACCGGATTAAAGAACGGTCCTGTACTCACTCATGGAAATACTAAATTCTCAGGACTTGAACAATCTCTCCAGGGGGGACATACGAAAATAAGAGCAAAGTTCGGAGAAGGTGATGGGATCAGTTATATTGAATATCAACTATCACCGGAAGGATGGTTAAGGATTGAATATAACCACAATCTTAAGGGCGAATTTGAATACCTGGGAGTGAATTTTGATTTTCCTGAAGAAAAGATCGTAAAAGTAAACATGATGGCAGACGGACCTTACCGTGTGTATAAAAACCGAATGAAAGGGCCTCAGTTTGGTTACTGGGAAAAGGACTACAACAATACTGTTACCGGTGAAAGCTGGGAATACCCTGAATTCAAGGGCTATTACTCCAATTTCTACTTTGCTGAATTTGTAACAGATGACATCCCATTCTATGCCTGTACGGAAACCGAAGATTTATTTCTAAGGTTATTCACTCCGGAAGATCCTGAGGGGGCATATAATGAATACACAGACCCTGTATTCCCTGAAGAAGGGGACATTTCCTTCATGGAGCTTATAAGTCCCATTGGCACCAAATTCAAAAAGGCAGAGCAGTTAGGACCTATGGGATACAAAAACAGGATAGATCTCCGGCATTATGATAGTAGACAACCGAGGGTAATTTATTTATACTTTGGGGAGAGACCAGGTGAATAATATCACAGGAAAAAAGGCCGGATCAGGTTAAGGAAGCGGAAAAACATCTTAATTCTTAAGTTCAAGGCCTGTATTGGATAGAAAGAGCCGGATAGCGATTGCCAGAAGAATGATCCCGAAAAACTTTCTCAGGATATGGAGTCCACCAGGACCCAGCACCCGTTCGAACCATTTCGTCATCCTGAGTACCAGGTAAACGAAAATCATATTAAGCAGAAGGGCGATAAGAATATTAATTGTCTGATATTCCGCTTTCAGTGAAAGCAGTGTGGTTATGGATCCGGCTCCGGCAATAAGCGGAAAGGCAAGTGGCACTATTGCACCTGCACCCTTCCCGGGTGCTTCATGTTTAAAAAGCTCAATACCAAGCACCATTTCTATACCCAGCAAAAAAACCACGATAGAACCCGCGATAGCGAAGGAAGATATATCCACTCCGAAAATACTTAAGAGGGGGGTCCCGATAAACAGAAATCCCAGCATAATGCCAAGCGCTACGAGGGTAACCTTTTCGGCATTGATACTCCCTGTTTTGGCTTTCAGGTCAAGAATAATTGGTACTCCGCCCAGAATATCGATAATAGCGAACAGTACCATAAAAGCGGCGAATATTTCAACGAAATTTATGTTCATGATTTTTTATTTGGCCGCAAAAGTAAGAAAATTGTATGGAAAATGCACCACAATCGCTCACACCAGGTCTTTTTTCCGTTTTTCGAATTCTTCCTTATCAATTTGCCCCCGGGCATATCGTTCTTTTAAGATATCGAGAGCGGTTTTTCCCGCAGGCTGATTTACATTCTCTCTTCTTTTTGTTGCTCTTACGGCAAACAGAACGATAAGGATTAATACTATAAAAATTACTATCCACCACCAGCCGATTCCCCAGCCGTGTGTTCCGTATTCATGCATCATTGGAGACTCCTTTCATTTTGATTATTAAAAACAGAGATCTTTGGATTTTGACATATCATCAGGATTTTTTCTTTACGAATTTTTTCCCGGTTTAAGCCAAAAAAAAGCCACTCAGACAAAGCCGTTCTACCTATGTTCTTCATTATTCAGGATATAAACACAGAAAATACCAGGTGTTTGTTCATAATGTCTGATATCTTCCTTGCTTTATTTACAGACTGCTATTAATAAAATCATGCCATACATTATGTATATCCAACTCTCATTTCAAAAGCGTTTAAACACAAGCCTTAATAATTAATGTGTAAGGCATTAAAAAAAAGATGTGTGAGGAATCCTTCATTCATTCAGGGGAATTTTTCCACAGGGGTTTATCAGGGAATTTATTTATCGGCAAAGATAACTTCTGAGATCATAGAACTAAAGATGAGATTGCTGGGGCAGATAGTTCTGTTCAATAACACGTTAAATTTCTCCTGTTTTACCAAAAAAAGTTCAATCCGAGACGCTGAGATTTTGCTGTTTTTTCCATTAAAGAGTAAAACAATATAAAAAATGAATACTATCAGACTCAAAACCGAAAAAAAGAAGGGCAGTTTTTACCTTTGTTTATACAGCCCTTATGACACTAAAATTATTGAAGCAATTAAAAAAATTGAAAATGCGAGGTGGGACTGGGAGAAGAAATACTGGCATTTCCCATACACTCAGGAGAGGGTCGAAAAATTAAAAGAATTACTTAAAGACATTGCCATTCTTGATTTCTCTGAAACAGAGGAAGCATATTTATCATCAAAAAGAGTGTTATCTGGCGAGCTTAGCCCTGATGATTACAAGAAGCTCGACCGGTTCAGGAAGTACATGGAACACAAAAGGTACAGTGAATCAACAGTTTCTTCATATTTACACTCCATCACACGGTTTATGCAATTTTTAAAACCCAAAGAAATTTTGGATGCTAATGAAGAGGATATTATTGATTATGTTCACAATTACATTATTCCGAACGGATACAGCTATACCTTTCAGAATCACACCATAAATTCCGTGAAGTTATTTTTTAGAAAAGTTTATCCAACCCAATTCAACATAGAAAAAATTGAAAGACCCCGCAAAGAGCAGAAGCTGCCAAATGTGCTTAGTACGGAGGAAATAGAGAAGATTCTGACTTCAACAAAAAATCCGAAACACCGTGTCATGTTAAGCATGCTCTATGCTTGCGGTTTACGCAGGGGAGAAATATTAAATTTGGTTCCGGGAGATATTGACAGTAAACGAGGTGTATTAATAGTACGACAGGGAAAAGGAAACAAGGATCGTATTGTAAACCTGCCTCAAAAGTTACTTGAAGAATTGAGAAAATACTACAAAGCCTACAAGCCGGAACGCTACCTTTTTGAGGGCCAAAAGTCTGGTGAGAAATACACTCCGACAAGTTTGAGTTCAGTTTTGAAGCAATCAGTAAAGAAGGCCAAAATCAACAAACCCGTAACACCCCACTGGCTTCGGCACAGTTTTGCCACTCATTTGATGGAACTTGGTACGGATATTCGCATAATACAGGAATTACTAGGACACAAGAGTTCAAAAACGACAGAAATTTACACCCATGTCAGCACACGACTTATTCAGAATTTAAAATCACCATTTGACGATATGGACATATAAAAAAAAAGATTATCTTAGTAAATATATAATTCAATAAAACTTTACATACACGGCTAAATTTGTATGTCATTATAAGGTTTTTCTTAACATATAAACAAGTTGTGCGGCAGCTGAAAAAACAAAGTAAATTTTAACAATCAAATAATGAACGAAATGAAAAACAAAACTAAAAGAATGGCACTCGGATTTTTTGCATTAATCGCAATCGGACTAACATCCTGCTCTGAAAAACAACCAACACAAGACGACATTGTAAAGAACAATGCAGAAACCTATGTCAAACAAAAAATGAATGACCCAAGTAGCTATGAATTTGTCAAACTAGAACTAATGGACTCAGTAACATTTAGCGACAACATTGAATATCGAAAGGACTATTTCAGCAGAAATATGGAATATGACCGAAGCTCACTTGAAAGACAAGAAGGATATAAGACTGAATTACCATCAATGTATGATGAAAAGGACGTGGAAGAACTAAAAGCCAAAATTGAGAAAAACGAGAGAATTCTATCGAAAATAGACTCATTGGCGACCTTACTAGGAGACAGAAAGAATGAAGTAGCTTCCTATACATACACATTCAGCTTTCGTGGAAATAACGCATTAGGTGCAAAAATTCTGAATGAATATGTCGTGCAAACTGACCCTGCACCAGATTTTAAAATCATCAATATGACAGATGATAAAGACAAGATTTTTTTAAACCCTAATGACTTTCCAGGTTATAGAGAAATGATTGAAAAGAATTTATAAAAAGCCGACCGCACAACAATGGCTATACGTAATGCGGGCGAAAGTGCTGATATGAAAGTAATTACATTATATAAACTAACTGCTAAACGGAAAGTGAAGCGCCTTGAAATCCCGCACTACGCATAGCCGATCCGTTAGCATCAATTATTACTAAAGAAAGAAAAAAAAATGAAGCCAACCTAAACAAATAACTCGATTTTTCATTTCACGAATAACAAGAGAGGTTTTCTCACGACGGTCGAACAGCCGAACTGTTCAAGCAAATATTTCAATCATGAAAGATTTTAAGTTTTTATTGATTTTAGGTTTTCTATTAACCTCTCTATCTGTGTATGCACAAACTGATTGTTTACCTGAAGATGAAGCTGGGTTATGCACTGACATTGCAGAGGACATAGTAGACACTGTTGAACATCCTCACTATCCGGGTTGTCCATTGACAGTAGAGTATGACCTTAGGATTTGTCAAGGAGAATTTCAAATTGCTAATTTGAGTATATTAGAAATTCCCTTTGGCTCTGATGAATGTGGTCCATTGGTTTCTGATTTACTGGATGCATTCTTTAGCGGAGACCAACTTAAATTGGAGAGAGTACTCACTAATTTTTGGTCGGGCACGGAGGAAGCTCTAGCTGATTTGCTTTTTGCGGAGGCAATAGATGAGGGTCCTTTAGCCTTGTTTTATTGTGGTACAGGGCTACAAACCTTTACTGCGGGATTCTATCGAGGTTCATGCGTATCTTCATGTGTTTCTGTAAATGAGAGAGGAGGTATAAAGATTGATCAAGTTTCTTGTGGTACAACTTGTTGCATACTGAAAAGAGAATATTGCATTGATCCAGAGACGGGAGAAGAAGTAGTCGTAGAATCAGTAGAACAAGTGAATCCAGGTGAGTGTTTTTTAGTTGAAAGACCAGAATGCCCCGAAGGGTCATTATTTCAAAGTCCTTGTTTTGAATTATGTGAAAACGATTAAAACGATATATCATGTTAAAGAATATAATAAAACATACGACTTCGATTTTACTGATAGTAATGGTTTTTCCATTAATGTCAATAGCACAGGTATATTCCGATGCTATTGGCGTGACAGCCTTATTACCTCAAAGTAATGGTAGTAAGACTGTTTTGTCTGAAGCCACTGGAAGTACTTTTTTTATTCCCAATGGTTTTACTTCGTATATGAATGGAGGTAAACTGAGCCCACCAGGCTTTGAGTTTAATTCTGATGCTCTGAATTGGGGGCGTATAGATCGGGATGATTTATTTGTAGATGGAAATTATGCCTACATAGAAACACCTTATGCCCTATTTCGTCGGAGTACAAAACTTATTAATAATGACATCTATGACATTTACACCCTAGGACTTCGTGAGGGAAGTTATATTATCAAGCGAGATGCTAGGACTGGAGAGAAGATATGGGACTACCATACTGGGTTAGATAATAATGATAAATATGAATTAGACTTGTCCATTCACGATAGACAAGATGGAAATATTGAAACATACGGTTTCCGACTTTTTTCAACAGTTTTTCCTAATCCAGTTCCAGCAGGGTCTGTAAATAGAAAAGTCTTTAATAGTCAAACAGGCGACTTGCTTGCACAAAAATATAGTGAGTTTGAGGACAACGGTAGTTTTTGTATCAATCCCAATGGTCAACTTGGCCGTACATTCTCTATCA
>CAYRTD010000096.1:0-16216 GCA_964426915.1 uncultured Bacteroidaceae bacterium
TAGAACTTGCACATTCGCAGGGAAGCCCTCCCTCACCGGGGGAGGGTTTGGGTGGAGCAAACAGAGGAATGCTTTCAATTTGTAAGTAACCTAAAATTAAAAAATACTTTTAAGACAGCCTCCTTTCAATATGGACTTTTTAGAAAGCCTCTTTGATCTCGAAAATTAGCAGCTCACCGTCAGATGGCGGACTTTATGGACAAACACTATTTAGAGTCCGTCAATAAAGTCGGGTGTCTGGATCATAACCGAATCCGCCAAATGGCGGTGAGCTCAGCGAAGCTAATGTTCAAGATCAAGGCGCGCAAAAATTTTAAACCGCAGTATACTAATGTATTCGAGGATTTAAAATTTTGTGCCTCCGCACGCTGTCGCTGAAATTTAACACTGAATGAGTATATCAGACATTATAGACAGGCTCTATTTAGCCATAGCCCAACTATAGAAGTCATAAACCTTTTTCTCTTCCTCCTGACCAAACTCCATTTCAGGATCATATTGAGGGGCCTTTTTGAGTTTTTCGGGAGGCATATTGATCTTCATTTCCTGGTCAACATAACTGATCTCTTCCAGCCATTCAATTGAAATAAGTACCTTTTTACTTGAGGAGAGTATGCCGGAGAAATCAACAACCACATATACTATCTGCCAGTCTTCATCATCAACAATAAAGTCATCCACATGACCCATTTTTTCTTCTTCAGCCCTTATATGATAACCCTTAACCTCTTTAAAACTCCTCAACCTGGTTTCCAATTCATCTTCATCCACACTCTTCGGAGGAACACCTAAAGGACGGGGGGGAAAGAACAAGGCTCCCCCTGAGGGTGCCGAATAGGTATACGGCCAGTAGGGATCTAGATTGTAGTGTTTCATAAGCTCGGCCTCATATTCTCTGGAAACCGGCATATGATCATCAATCTGAGGACCTTTTCCTATCATGTCTTTCGTTAATTCCACAGAAAAATTTTCATCTTTCCAGTCAGGTTTATCGAGAAAAACTCTGGGAATCAATACCTTTTTACTTTTAAGCCAATTCCCAAAATCACCGTGCAGATACCTCACTATCCAAGCTTCATCATCAAAAAGGAAATCTTTGACTTTTCCTTCTGTTCCATCTTTTGCCTTCAGTGAATAATCCTTTAAATTTTTTAAGCTACGTTTCATTGTTTTAGCAATTTGTTGTTAAATAATATGTCCTTTCGAGCCTCCACCCCCGGAATACAGGGGCATAAAGCGAAAAATTACAAGGTGTTAATTATCAAGTAGATAATTAAACTTGTTATTAGTAATGTTACCGGTTCGAAATCCTTTAATAAAGGGCCTTCTGCCTAACTCCCAGCTCATTATAATATATTCTTTCAATAGTCTCATCCTTTTTGACATCAATTGCAAAAAAGTTTTCTCCATATGGTGTTGACACGTTAAAGGTCTTGACTACCTCCAGATCACCATACTGGCCATCTTCAAATGCATTCATGACAACTACAGGCATGTCATCGACAGGAACCTCTGCTGCAATCGAAACAAGCATCATTTCCTTTCTTTCGGAATCCATAACTGCTTCATGGTAAATTTCATTCTTTTTATAGCCAACAAGGGTATATCTTTCATTAATACGATCCCCACCCAAAATTTCAAGATCATTAAATTCATGTCCGTATTTTTGCCTTAAAACCTCTTCCTGTTGCTCCAGAATATCTATATCCTTAATTGTTTCATAGGGCTGGGCAAAAAGTTGTCCCATTGAGACTGTGAGTAGAAATAGCAATAAATATCTTTCCATTTTCTTAAAATTTAGTTTCATATTTTTCCTTTCCGGCAATCAGAAATTGTTGAACCCGGTTTGTCCTTTCTTTTAGTATTATCCGGATATTTCTCATCCTTGCCTTTATATTATCTAACCAATGAAAGAAAAAATTGTTTGATACACTTTTTCCTGCCTCTGGCCTGCCCTGCAAATCAGCTTTGTACAACAAATGCAAATCTGGAGAACCGAGGTCATCTGTTTTTATATGAAGTTGTCGATAAACCTCATGAACTCACTGTTACAGTTGAGGAATTAAAAAACATGATGGATTCGGGTTTATTGATGCTTCCGAACCTGAAAGAACTTCCCTGCAGCAAGTTCGAATACGAAAAATACCCAAGCTTGGGTATTGTATGAAAAATTTCAAGTCTATAGTTTTAAACCGAGAATCATTAAATCATAAAACCATAATGAAAAATAAATTAAGTGTTATTATTACTGCGATTGCCATGACCGGAATTGTTTCTTTACTTGCTTCCTGTGAAGATGATTGTTATACCTGCAGGATTATTGATCCTGATAATATCCTGGATGAGACAGGAGATAGCTGTGATGATGAATTTGTGGAATGGTGCGAGGATCTGGAGTGGGAATTTTACGATGTGATCTGTACTTGCTAGAAATTGTTATAAGGTTATTTAGTTAATAAATTGATCACTCCATTAAAAATCCAATTTTCTGATTGATAATATGATTAACGGATTAGCATATAAGGCAATATCTGTACTTGCGGGTGTTGTCTTTATATCCCCTGGTTTGGCAAAGACTCTGGATACCAACGAGTTTGCCTTACTTATCAATGATTACGGCTTCGGAAGTATGATGATGCTTGCACCGGTTATTGTAATAGCTGAACTGGTTCTGGGAATCAACCTCCTGTTTTTCCTATGGCAGCGAACTACAGCTTTCTTTGGTATTATTCTGTTATTCGCTTTCTCATCTGTATATTCTTATGCCCGTCTGGAACATGGTGTGACTGATTGTGGATGCTTTGGAACTATGAATGCTTTGAAGATAACACCCCTGCTTCTCTATTTGAGAAATGGCCTCTTAATAGCCGGACTTATACTTATCTTTTTTAAATCAGGGGATAATTCCCCATCTGGATGGAAGATAAACCCCATAATTGGATTATTTGCCTTATCTGTATTTACTCCGGCTCTGACTTTTGATATGGATGTTCTCCAAAGAAATGGACAGAGCGGATCTACAATAGAAAAAGTTTCAATTCCCTTTAAGCAGTCATCTCTAAGTAAAGGCCTTTCGGTAAGTCCCGATTCCTCATATTTCGTGTTTGTTTTCTCCTATAATTGTCCGCATTGCCGTTCTTCTGTTAATAAAATCGAAGAATACCATACATTATCCCATCGTGTGATCGGACTGACAAGGAGAGATAGTGCTGCTCAAGCTTCTTTTATAGAGCAAACCGGCACCAGGCTCGAAATTATCGGGACTTCGCCGGAAGTGCTGAGGGAGATAACAACAAGTGTTCCATTAAGCTTTTATGTAAGGAAGGATACCATCAGATTTATGATCCGGGGAGAGATACCTGAGGTTGAGATTCTTAAGAAAAGAGTCAGCATTTTGTAAGAATCCTATTTTTATCATTGTTGAACGCAAAACCTTCAAAGAAATGAAATCCATCAAACAAATAATTCCAAGCTTATTACTGATTATTAATATTAGCCTTATATACGGACAGGAGACTAAAAATAAGGTGTTACATTATACACCCGAAAGAGGTTTTGAACTTGATATACCGGTAATCTGGAAATTTACGAATTGCATGGGCGAGATATATGTAGATATGATCCACGATGAAAAAGGTGTTACTTCGGGTTCCTATGTATATGAGGGTAGCAGATATACAACCGCTGATCTGGGAAGTGCAGCCTTTTCCAAACCTGAATGTATGGGAGTCGCAGTGGGTGCTGATGTATATCATGGAAATGTTCATCTCGGGTATGTTGAAATGGACTATATTTTATCTATTTCTATGGGTTGTTTAGGGACAAGTGTTTATAAATTGAATAACCAATTATCATTAAATGATACGAAATTTAAGGATCAATTAGCTTCTTTTTCACTGCAAAATATGGAGGTGATTGGTGCTACAACTTATAATGCAAAAATTGAAAATCAAATCGCCGAACTTAAAGAACAGGCAGAGAAGAAAGAGCAATATCTTAGTTTTGTTCAGCAGGGAGAAGAGGCTTATGCCCGGGGAAATTATGAAAAAGCTGCTTCTTATTATAAGAAGGCTCTGAATACAGGATATGAGCACAGTGATCCAAATCTGCCTGATCCTCAGGCCCTGGTTCAAAAGAAAGAAGATTGTGAGAAAAAACTGGATCAGGAAAGAAAAAGTCTGGCTCAGGAGGAATCATATTCCTCCGAAAAAGAGCCTGAAGAAAACAGTAAATACAACCAAGAAAAGAATGATGAAATTGATTTTTCAGATTATGAAGAAACAGGAAATTCTTCAACCAATAACGGGAATCCGGGTTATGAATTCTACCAGCAATATCAGCAAAATGCTCGTGAGATAGAGGAGTCGAAAGCTGAAGTTGCCACAGAAGTTGCCAATATGGTAACAAATATTTATAATGATATAGAGGCAAACCGGGCCCAACAATTAAACAGGATGAATGAGCGCAGGCAGGAAAAGCAGAATAATATTTACCGTGCTTACCAGAACCGGGATCAAAACCGGGAAGAAAGGGAGAGAAATATAAGTTTTGATGAAAAGAAGATTCTCGTTAGAATGTTGAACCATGTTAAAGATATTGAATTTATGAATGGAACTATGATAGTTTACAGCTATCATGCCATAAAAGATAATACAAGCAGCTCTTTCATTTATGAAAAAGATCTTACCAATAAGATTCAAATTGGTAATAACAAACAAATAGATGTGGTTGGAAGTACTTTCTTTCTGGGAGGAACAGATTCAAAAGCCTATTATGGAAAGATCAAAGAAGATCAGCAGGAACTTCTATTTTATAACTATAACATGAACAATGGAAATATTGAAAAAGAAGAGTATTTTTATAAATATCATTCAACTACTTTGCCCACCGGTAATCCTCTGGTTTTTGCAAAATATTATGAGAATCAGATCTGTCTCTTTAACTTCATAAAGGACAAATCATATTGTGTCTATCCGAAAAAAGGCGGAAATGGTAATGTGCTGAGACTTAGCAGCAGTGAAAGTGGGCGTTACCTTGCAGTTACAATAAGAAATTGGGGGAAAAATAAAGTCAGGGTTTTCGATCTGGACAAAAGTACAGAAAACACTGTTTTTGAAACCGATGTAAAATTATATACATCCTGCAAATTCAGCAAGGATGATAAAATAATGTATTATATCAGTCCCATGGGTGAGATCTCAGGTGTTGATCTGACTGAAATGATTACAGAATGTAGCCATCCTGTTGAAGCAGCCTACTTTGATGTTTCCCCGGATAAGAAAAAGATAGTTTCGTTTAAGGATGATATCCTACATGTTTATGATGCCGGAACGGGCAGCAAGCTTTGGAACAGGAATTACAGACTCCATAATCCTGATAAGCAAATTAGTATATCTCCGGGATCAGATAAGATTGTCCTTTTTGAAAATAAGAGAATCTCACTAATAGATATAAAGACCGGAATGGAAATCCATGGTTTCCCGGTTAGATTTAGTGCCCTTAAAGAAATACGTTTTCTGGGTGAAGGAATTTTTGCATGTTTTAATGATAATGGTTTTGAAGATACATACGTGAAGGTTTATAATATTAACAAACTTTAAATAAGGAATACCATGTACAGAAAATTTTTCATTATTCTCATTCCTATAGTTCTGAACATAATCCATGCATATTCCCAGATCGAACCTAGGTCTACCGATGGGGGTATAGTGCGGACATACCTGGATCTGCAGGGTTCTTTCCCAATGACAAATATTTCAACTTTTTCAGATTATGATCGATATTATGGTGAATCTCACTCTATTTATGAAGAGATGAGTTCTACCACTACCTTTAGATGGGATGGTGAAGTAAAAGCGGGTTTTAATATTTATCTGCTTAAATATTTTATATTGCCCAGGCTGGATCTTGAAGTGAATATAGGCACCAATCATCTTTTTGCTACAAGTGTGATCAATAATTATTACTTAACTACAGGTTTATGGATAGGAAATGCAATCATGATTTACGGGAAATATAATAAAGGTAGGTATTTATTAAGAGAAGATGAAAATGATTTTGGAGGAGGAATAAGAAAACCGACAGGTTTCGATTATAAAAGGTATTCTTATCCTGAATTTGAATACAAATACACTGATTTTTCATGGGGTATAAAATATGCATATAATTACAGAAATGAAATTTATAAACGACCATTTACCCTATGTATCTGGTATGAGGAAATGCCTATGAGGTACCCTGATGGTGAAGATTTGGTCAAAATGAAGACTTTCGCATTTGAAATAGGCAGATTTCGTAACTGCCGTAGTTATCTGAAGATAGTTTCTTTTGATCACTCTTTTGAATCGCTCCTTGAAGATTATCAGTTAAGTTATGAAATTCTGGAGGAGAGTTATGTTTCCCTGGGATTATTATTTGATATTTTTTAGATCAGTGAGACTGTAATTTCAGAAATCCCGATCCTTCGAAATGAACTGAATTTTGATTTGATCATGATACGAATTAATTAATAATTTCTCGGGGTATAGCTCGTTAGCTTCCTGTGAGGTTGTTGATTAGCTATAGTTTCGCGCTTAATCATTGCTACAGTCCTCCATAAATTCACTCAATAACAAATTAAAACGATCCGGATTCTCCAGAAAGGCTGAATGCCCTGCATCTTCAATTGTTTGAATTTGATTTTGCCATAAGGGTAGAGTCAGCTTTTTAATATAATCCCTGTTTACTAGAGGGTCATTCTCACCATGAAAAATCGCAACAGGAAATTCTGCATTTCTTAGTATTTCAGACTCATCGTTATTAACATCCGTAGCAATTGATCTGCCAATATAAGGTCTCACAAGAGGGTCACATGTTAATATGCTGTTTTTAAGAAGAGGATAGTCTTTATGGCCTTCCTTGATAAATGCCTTTGCCAGTCGACCGGCTTCCTTATCGGAAAGGTCAGGTTTAAAGGCAAATTCCATGGCCGGTTCAGGTAAAAATGCTTCTTCCATTTTTGGAGGAAGGGTTAGGGGAGGTGTTCCCATTATAGCCAGCCCTTTGATCTCCACATTATGAAGTTCATCGATCAAATGAATGGCAATATGGCCTCCCAGGCTGTGCCCGAAAATTACCACTTCCTTAATGCCAAGTTCCAGAATAAGATCTCTGAGAATATTAATATAATTTGAGACAGCATAATCCTCTTCGGGAGCTCCACTTCTTCCGGAACGGCCATGCCCGGGAAGGTCAGGGGCGATTATCCAGTGTCTGGATAAACTGTCATCATCAAACTGCCTGTAAAAGAGATTGCTATTCAGGGAATTCCCGTGGATAAATAAAAGTGCTGGTCCTTCTTTTTCATTATCAAAATAGAATAGTTCTAAATTTTTTAGGCCTATGGTTCTTTTGTTCATAAAATCTTTACTTTAAAACGAAACTTTTAATCTGTATTCTCATATAAAAAAGTAAGACCTGCGAATCTAATCATTAGCGATGAATCATCAAAATCACACACTGAAGGAGATAAAAGAAGATCTTGATTACAAGCTTTTTAATCTACATAAAAAACACAGGGAAAGCAAATTTGACATTCAGGATATAGGGGATTTTTTACCCGTTGGATTGCTTATAAACCATAGGAACGGGAAAAATTTATATATGAATCACCTGTCAGAGGAAACACTTCATTACAGTTTGGATGAGATTGAGGATATGGGAGATAAATATCCAAATGCTATTGTTTACAGTGACGAAGAATTTGTCAGGATAAGGTCTGCTATAGATGCTTTTTTCCGGAGGAGTGATGAATCTGAGGTGCTCTCGTTCTTCCAGCGTTTAAGGCCCAAAGGGTGCATAGACTATGAATGGATGTATATTACTTCAAAGCTTTATCGCTCTGAACCTGAAGAAGAACCTGATTCGAGGTTACTGGTCGCCTGTCCTGTAAAATTGATGGGCAACATGTCTCAAAAAGTCAATCGTATACTTGATGAGAACATATATATGAAGAAGAATTTCAAAAAATTCTCGGTTCTCACCAGGAGAGAAAAAGAAATCATTACTCTGCTTGCCCAGGGATATGATAATCCTGCCATCGCAGAACATCTTTTTATTTCCCGTTATACTGTTGAGCAGCACAGGAAAAATATAAGATCAAAAACCGGTTTTAAAAGTCTGGCCGAGATAATAAGATTTGCGATTACTTTTGATTTGATCCCCTGAACTGGAAACCCAATTTGACTTTTCAGAATAATCTGAGCATTTAAAAACATTTAACCCACTATACCATAAATTACCTTACTTCCACTTTGTTTCCGATTCAGGCAGTCTTTCGCCATCAATAAAGACATCCTCAAGTTTTTCCGTAAAAAAAGCCAAATGATCTTTTATCTTTAACACTTCTGAATTCGGAAAAGAGTTTGTCCAGACAGCATACTCCATTTCAAATCCATTTGTTTTTATCGAATAATAGGAAGCGATTCCCTTATAAGGACACTCGGTCTTATAATCGGAAGGGAACAGGGATCCACGCAGGTTCTGAAGGTGAGAGTGACTGAACGAAAAATGCTGTGCTTTTTTTATTATTAGTCATAACAAGAAAGATTCAGTGGTTAATACTAAATGCCCATTATATATTCAACAGATAACGGAAGTAATGGTTTTTTGATATAAATGCCAGAAACATCTGAGCTGCTTTCCGATTTCATTGAAGATTCGCAGCGCCCGGCTTATTGTGGAACAAAGCATTGAGATAATAAAAGAAAAGAAAAGAAAAACACCCGATTCATACTGCCATTGTAAAATAATTGATATTTATCTCTCGCGATATAAGGGGCTTTGATGAAACTGGTGGAATAACTTACAACAAAAAACGCTGAGATTTTACTCATTTTTACATTAATAGATAAGAATCTTAATTTTCTAACTCCAAAAATTCTTAAAATCATGAGTATTCAAAGGTATGTAGAACAGCTTATCGAAGAAATCGATGAAAAAATGAAAATTCCTTATCCTGAAGGTATCAGGGATCCTGAAAATAAAAGTTTTTTTCCTGAAACAGAGGAAATAGACGAAACTATGGAATATCATAGTATTCCTGTGACCAGGTTCAGTAAACTTTTAAAAGAAAGCCTTCCTCCACCCGAAAAGCTCAATCTCAAACAGACCGGGATGCTTGTAAAAAAAATATCCGGCCTCCTGGAAAACTGGAACTACCACCTGGAATACCCGCAGAGCACCCCGGTGAAAGAGAAATATCGATTGATCTATGATCACTGGGAGGAATTTGGAATTCCCACATCAGGATGGCATTTTCATCAGGATTTTTGTACGGGAGATTGTTATGACTGCCCGGTTAAGGATTATTGCGAAACATATAAAGAGTGGCAAGAAAATCCCAGAGATTTTGAAATGTCGGATGAGTTGGATGAGCTTCATCCGGAATCTTTTTCTGATGATGGATCAGATAGAAAAACCGGAAAAATAATAAAACCAAAGAAAGAAAAAATCAAAGACATCCTGAATTCTATTCCTGAAAAGAATTTTATTCCTTACATGCATAATTATTGTGATCGATGGTGTGACAAGTGTACATTAAGATCAAGTTGCTCCAATTTCTACTTTGAGAAGGAACTTTTAAAGCTTGCAGCAAATGATGATTCCGACAGAAGCTCATTTGAAAGCGTAAAGCATGTCTTTAGCTTAACCAGTGATATTCTTGGGGAAGCCTTAAATGAATACAGGATGAATATCGACTTACCGGTTACCACCAATGACGACTTCTTTCCGAAACTTCCTGCCTGTGAGCAGAATGTACTGAACTTTGCGAAAGAATATGTCTTCAGTACATCTGAATGGTTTAATGCTTTACCTGAGGAGAAAATAACTGAAAACCATGAATTGCTGGAGCCTGTAAATGTAATTATGTATTACCATATACTTATATCAACAAAACTGGCCCGGGCATTTTTTGGCAGGGTATCCTACCCTATAGCCGATCCCATCCAGAATGACAGTAATGGATCGGCAAAGGTTGCCCTTTTGGCCATCTCAAAATCCCTTGATTCATGGACCAACCTTCTGAATTACAAAAAAGATGGTGAAGAAGTAATCATTCAGCAGTGCGTTAAACTCAAAAAACTAGAAAAGATGGTGGAAAGATCCTTCCCGAATGCGCAGGACTTTATGAGACCTGGGTTTGATTTTCTGGAGGAATAACCGGAGATAAATCGGGATCAAGGCGCGCATAGGAGTTAGTCGATAATGTTTGAGCATTATCTTGTAAGTTGAGGGTGTCTGGATCATAACCGAATCTGCAAAATGGCAGTGAGCTCAGCGAAGCTAATGTTCGAGAACAGGGAGCGCAATCGCGTGCGGAGGCACAAAATTTTAAACCGCAGTCGGGAAGAAACAAATCAAAGGTTGTTTTTTTAATTTATTGATTTTGTGGATAATAAGGGCTTTGGTTTTGGGATACACCCTAAGGGTGTAAGAAAATCAATGAGATCCCTCGACTAAATGATTTTGAAAACCAAAATCATAGTCTCACTGATTTAACACTGAATGAGTATTTTGGACATTATGGACAGGCACTAATTAAAAAATGGATATATTGCATACGTATTAACAAAAACAACATCAAATCCCATGAAAACCATCACTGTCCTGATTCTCCTTTTGTTCTCCTCCCCCGCATTTAGCTCCGGCGAACTTAGTTTTGACCTTAAAGAAGTCCCTTTCAGCACTCGTGGTTCTTATTTTGCCCTCAGCCAGATCCGCGAGCGTGTAAAAACAGACAGCCTTTTCCTCCATCATTTTATAGGTCTGGGTACACGTACCCTTTTCTCCTTTCATCCCCTTGAGCCGGGGGGAAGTAAAACAGATTATCGGTTAAAAGCCACACCTTCTTCACTTACAATGACTACGGCATCCGGCAGGATAGAGATCTGCTTTGAGAATGACAAAACCCTGCGTATCCGGGTGGAAGGTGCCGGCTTGCTGATGAAAACCGATGCTTTCCGTATACCTATGTACAGGACAACGGAACAATTTCGGCTACCGGGATACAATCGCTACGACCGGTTAATGGTCACACTTCTGAGGGGGAGTATGGAGGTAAAAGAGAATGAATCTATTGATGATGAAAAATTTGATGCACATCATCAAACACGGGAGATGGGTACAGATTATATCAGAATATTTTCAGACGACTCGGGGCCTGCAGAGCTGGTACTGGAAGAATATGTAAGTGAATGGAAACCCAGGGAATATAACCTGAGTTTTGAGCAGTGCCTTGATAAAAGCCGTGCAGAATTTATTCAGTTTCTCGGGAAATCACCGGGTGTTGGGGAAGAATTCCTGGAAGCCCGGGACCTTGCCATGTATATCAACTGGTCATCCATTGTTCGCCGGCGCGGTGTTATGAACCGCGATGGCATGCTGATGTCCAAAAACCATATGAATTATCTCTGGAGCTGGGACAATTGCTTCAATGCTATAGCCATGGCCCAATCCCATCCCTACATTGCATGGGACCAGATCATGGTTGTATTTGACAACCAGGACGAGCTTGGGATCCTGCCAGACCGTTTCCGGGATGTATTCATCCATTTTGGATTTACCAAACCTCCCGTTTACGGGATTGCCATTGATAATCTACGATCTGCCGGTATTCTTACACTCGAACGCAAAGAAGAGGTATATGAGCCCCTGGTGAAGCTTACCGAATTCTGGTTCCGCTACCGGGACGATGACAAAGACGGTTTTCCTCAGTATCATCACGGGAACGATTCAGGATGGGATAACGGAACGGTATTCGATGTGGGTTACCCTGTGGAGGGACCGGATCTGTCGACTTTCCTGGTACTTCAGATGGATGCCCTCTCGCGGCTGGCCCGTGATCTGGGAAAAGAAGAAGAGTCCCTTAATTGGAAAGAAAGGTCCGATGCCCTTGCTGAAAAGATCCTGGATGTGTTTTATAAAAACGGGAAGTTCGTTTACCTGAGCTACCCGGAAGGCAATTATAACCAGGAGGGCCATAGTCTCCTGAGCTATATCCCTATGCTCCTGGGTGACCGCATGCCCGAATGGGTAATAGACACACTGTTCCGCAACTTCAAAGAAAGCGGCCTGATCACCCCCTACGGAGTTGCCACGGAGTCACCTGAGAGTCCGTTGTACGAAAGAGACGGCTACTGGCGTGGCCCCATCTGGGCTCCATCAACTTTCCTTATCGTTAAAGGAGTAAAAAACTGCGGTGAAGAGACCCTGGCCAGAGATATCGCAGTGCGCTTTTGCCGCATGTGCCTAGAAAATGGTTTTGCGGAAAATTTTGACGCCTTATCGGGCGAGGGATTACGCGATCCATCCTACACATGGACCTCCAGCGTTTTCCTGCATTTTTTGGAGGAATTTGATCTTTAATAAAAAACCTCCTGATGATTCAGAAGGTTATGGGTTGAGGTCGGTGGCGGATTCGAACCGCCGTAACTGGTTTTGCAGACCAACGCCTAGCCACTCGGCCAACCGACCCTGTTTGAAAAAATTGACAACTACTATCCGCCTCTGGCAGACAAACGACCCTATTCTATTATGAGCCAGATAAAAGCATCCTGTTTGCATGACTCATCTAAACTTAGCTCCGGGTTCTCTCTTTTTAACGGAATGCAAATGTAATAATTATTTCAGAAAGTTGAAATCAATTTTCAGGATTGGTTCATTTCGGGATTTACTGATTTTATTTTCAAGACAATGGCGCTGGCGACTGTGTTGAATTTATCGAAGTACTACTATGTAAAACCTTTTTAAAAAGGTTTACATTTATATCCATTATTTACAAATAATGTATATTAAATAAATTTTGTAAGTGTATTTTTCAAAAAAATGAAATCACCTGAAGCCGGTTTTTCATTTCCGTATGACCTTTTGATGTTGTTGTATTTCTCCATCCCGTATTTCCAGAATGTAAACTCCGGGCTTACCCGGAAAGTCTAACTGCAAAGCCTGTACTGATTTTTCATGATAATAAGTCGATAATAATCTTCCGGAAATGCTATAAATCCTGATCTCTGCATCCGGGGATAATCTTCCGCCCTCGATAAAGATCCTGTCGCCGGAAACCGGATTGGGGTAAATTCGGAAAGTTTTTTCATTATTATTTATTCCGGTGGGATCCGAAATTGCTTTTAATTCTACAATTCTGTCGTCTCCCGGTTTTACATTTCCCCTCCCATCGCGATTGGAAGTGGAAATAAATACCCTTCCATCAGGGGATACACACACATCCCTCAAACGGCCCCACCAATTGTCTGCAACAGACGAATAGCTATTATTCAAAACCGAACTCCCATCTTCTGAAAGATTCATAACCACAAGTTCGCTCTCCTTTAAAGTTGTCATGAGAATGGAATTCTGCCACCCGGGAATCGCCGGATGATCATAATAATCAATGCCGGCAACAGCAAGGGTTGGTGTCCATGCAATGAGGGGGTCTTTTACATTTTTATTATTGCAGAACTCAATTTCTGATGTCTCCTCACAAAATCCTCTAACCTCCGGCCATCCATAATTCCGTCCTCCTTCGATTATATTCAGCTCATCGTCTGTAGCAGGTCCGTGCTCTGAACTATACAGTATTCCCGATGGAGCGAAAACAAGCCCCTGCGGATTCCTGTGCCCAAGGCTGTATACATAACTGTTGTTAAAGGGATTGTCTGAGGGTTTTGTCCCATCCGCATTTATTCTCAGTATCTTGCCGTTCAGGGATCCAGTATCCTGGGAAAGCGAAGTATTTACCGCATCTCCCGTAGTCATATATAATTTGCCGTCCGGGCCAAACTCCAGTCGTGAACCATTGTGGTTTCCTGATCCGCCAATGTCGTTCAACAGGATCTCTTCGGAAACCAGCTCACTTCCGTTATATCTGTAACGTACAAGTCGTTCCTTAATCCGGCTGTCTTCAAAATAATTATAAACCAGGTAAACATATGGAGTTGTTGGGAAATCCGGATGAAAAGTCATTCCTAAAAGACCGGATTCGGATTGTTCGTGGACTTCAGGAATGTTAAGAAGAACCGTCAATTCCCGGCTTGTGGGGTTAAACCTGCTCACTCTTCCGTAACGCTCGGTAAACCATATATTGTCATCCGGGCCCCACCGGATCTCCCAGGGAGTATCAAGTCCGGAAAGAATCGTAGTGGTATCAATTTCAGTGTCTCCTACCATGAGCTGTGCATCAACACGCGGGACGGCAAAAGTCATGATCACAAAAAGGAAGCAATAATGTATTTTCATAATCCGGTTTTTATTCAATAAACAAAGACAGTGGTGCAAAGGTTGTCCTTCTTTACGTCTCCCTTCGGGAATACTCAGGGCAGGGCAAAAAATCAAGCTAAAACGAACCCTCGGCTTCGCTTTCCATCGGCCGCCGGAGGCCTGCCGTAGGCGCATGCAGGACTCAGCGAAGCAAAGCCGGGCGTTTTTGCGGGCCCGCGCGCCATGCTAATAATCGGTAGTGGCAGGATTATTCTTCTTTGCTGCTCCCGATAGTCAGTGACACATAAATGTCGTTACCGCATTTCCCCTGTATTCCCGGGGGTGGAGACTCAACATTATGGACAGACTAACTAATGTTTTCCCTTCCCTATTGGTATTTGCAGAAAAAAAACTATCTTACAATATTCTGAAACAGCTAATTTCTTTTTCAATAAGATAAAAATGAAAAAAACAGCCCTGCTCATTTTTGCTTTCCTGATTGCTTTAAACCTTGAAGCCCGGGAAATAAAATTTTACCTGGAATCCGGAAATAGGAACTATTTCGACTGTCCTGTATCCTTTCGCATAAGTCCGGAAATGAATCCCGAAAATGCAACAGCACTTTTATTTGAAATTTCCAGGAGTGAAAGAATCCCTCTCGCCATACAGGAAGATCCCAATGAAACGGGGTTCTACTGGTTTGTTATCGAAGGAGAATTTCCTGCAAACAACAGAAAAGATTTTATTCTTCAGTTTAAAGAAGATCAAAACGATAAAAGTAATTTCAACATCAATATTGATCAGGAGAAACTTGAAATTACACAATCAGGAGAAAAAATACTTCACTACAGGATCGCCGACAAATATCCACCGGAAGGCAGTAACCCCTTATACAAACGATCAGCTTACATTCATCCGCTTTGGACACCAGGTGGAGAGATACTCACCACCATTCAGCCTAAAGATCATTTGCATCATTACGGTATCTGGTCGCCATGGACAAAAACGCATATAAAAGACCGTGAAATTGATTACTGGAACCTGGCAAAAGGTGAAGGAACAGTAAAACATACAGCTTTACAAAAAAGTTATTCAGGAGAACTTTTTGCAGGTTTTTCTTCTTTACATGAGCATATTGATTTTGGCAACAAGGGTCCCGACAGGGTCACAATGCTGGAGACATGGAACATCCGGTCGTGGAGCACTTTTTCAGGAAATCCGGTAAGAATTATAGACTATCACACCAATCTTTATAACCATATTTCCGACACCATAATATTCAATGCTTACAGGTATGGTGGAGGACTCGCCTTCAGAGCAACAGCCAAATGGAACAAAGAAAACTGCAGGGTTTTGACCTCTGAGGGAAAAACCCGCAAAGATGCTGATGGAGAGAGGGCCAGATGGTGTATTATTGAAGGTGCTTCAGCAGTTAAAGAAGGTACATCAGGTATACTTTTTTTAAGTCACCCATTTAATTACGATCATCCCGAAGCATTACGGGTATGGCCGGAGGATGCAGCCGGAGGAACAGGAGAACTAATGTTTAATTACTGTCCGACACGTATAAAGGACTGGATCATAGAGTCAGGAAAAAACTATCAGCTAAATTACCGGATGATCGTATATGACGGAAAGATGACAGTAGAAATAGCGGAGAAGTTCTGGAATGGATTTGCGTATCCACCGGAAGTGGTTTTTGAGGAAAAACAATTAAAGGTAATCGGTAATCGGTAATCGGTGATCGGTGATCGGTGATCGGTAATCGGTGATCGGTGATCGGTGATCGGTGATCGGTAATCGGTGATCGGTGATAACTATAGACCGGCAACACCAACCCCGACACTGCGTACCGCAGGGTTTAACTGGAATAGCCATGGGTGACAACCCACAGAAGTGGTAATCGGTAATCAGTGTATTTCTCCCTAAACCTATAAACCTATAAACCTATAAACCCATAAACCTATAAACCTATAAACCC
>CAYRTD010000097.1:0-16110 GCA_964426915.1 uncultured Bacteroidaceae bacterium
TTATTTCAGATGAGGCCTTTTTACCTTTGACATCTTTTGGTGCAATTAATGTGTTCCCAAAATGGATATTACTACTTAGATCAGGAAGAATCGGCTTTTTTGAATGGATTGAACTGTTATCCTCCCCTTCAAGAAGTTTTAGGAGTAACCCGAATTTCGCAGCTTCAACGGCATTATAGTCTTTATCTGTTCCATAAACGCAATTCAAAAGCAGTTCCCGCTTCAATTCAAACGGTAGCTTATAGGTATTGATATTGGTTTGGATAAGTTTTGAACTGTCATTGTTGAGATAAAAATCGACCAATGTGTCACTTAACAACTGGAATAGTTCCAACAGAAAAGCACCTGAACCACAAGCAACATCTGCCATTTTTGAAGACAGAATATCCTTATCTGATTTCCTTTCACAAAACGAAACTACTGTCTGATTTAAAATGGATTTAATAATGAAATTCGGGGTAGTAATAATGTCCCTGTCAATATTTTCCGGTTTACGAACGAGTTCAATCTTTCCATTTTGGATTGCCAGCTTTTCAGAAAGAAAGATTTCGTAAATGCTGCCCAATACATCAGATGAAAAAACTGCAAAGGAGTAGGGGCTTTCAGGATAATAGAGTTGTTTGATGATTGACCAGAAGACAGAACTTATATTACCAATGATCTTTTCAGACAAGAATTGATCAAACAAGCCGGAATTGTATTTTTTATCCGCTTGATCAAATTTTTTCAGAAGGGCTTTGAAATCCTGTTGGTCGGCAAATTGGAGTAAGGTTTGATAAGTTTCTAAATCCCTGTCCTCACACACTCGGAGAAAAATAATCCGGTTGATATAGCTCTGCACATAGTCATTGAGCAACTGTTCTGAAATCGTGAGATCGTGTTTGTAAATTTCTGCCCCAAGCTGCTTTCTCCATTCATTAATCTGGTTCAGGAATAGATGGTCAATACTGAACAGGCTAAGCTTTTCCTCAATGCTCTTCCATTCTTCATCAAACTCTCCTGTGTAAACGGATTCTTTGCCAAGCAGAGATTGTAGTTCTTCAAACTTGTCCGCATACTCCGTGTAGTGGTATTTTTTTATTAGGGCTTTGTTGTGGTTGTCGTCTTTCTCAACTTTGACTGAACAGTCATAAATCAATAGATATTCAAAATTGGAAAGAATTGAAATTTTCAGCTTGGCAGTAAACCCATATCGTCTTACTTGTTTGGCATTATCTATATTGGTCTCAATGGAAACGCTTGGTTTCTTAGCTTCAAGAAAGAATTTACGTTCAGAAAATAGCCGAAAAGTATAATCCGGTTTTTTGGAGTTTTCAGAAGCGTTCGCTTTCAATGCTTCTTCCAAAAGAACTTCCCGCTCATTGGTGGGCTTACCTGATTCGTTTTTGATATCCCATCCTAAAAGTTCAAACAATGGATCCAAAAAATCAGACCTCAATTGCGTCTCATTAAAAGTCGCTTTGAGATAATTATCTCTGTTGGAATGATATTTATTTATAAGGTCTTGAATGGTCATTGCTTGTCAAAATCTAATTTGCCTTGCTGATGGCTTTTGGTTTTTAAATACTTGATTTTCTCCTCTGCTACTTTGAGAATTTCATTTGGATTTTCTTCATCCCTTAAATCATATGCTACTTTATCACTGAGTAAAATCAACCCCAGTGTTTCAATATCTTCTCTGAATAGTTCTGCTAAAAGGGGAATCATTTCTTTGTTTGCAGATCGTTCCCCTCTTTCAATCTTGCTAAGTGTAGACGGGTCTATGTCCAGTACAGCAGCAACTTTTCTTAAAGGAAGCCCATTTTCTTCTCTTAACTTCCTAATGTGTTCTCCGAAGGATTCCTTTATAGTCATTTCCATATTTTTCTTGAAAATACAATTTGGACATTTTTTGTCAAATTTACAATCTTTTTTTGAATTTCTGGTCTTGCGGGTGGGAAAAATATGGCTCTTTGGCAAGCTTGGGTTTGTGGGTTGGCCTGAGCGGCTTGCCAATGTGCCAAATGAGCGTTGGCAGAAAAAAATAAAAATGTGGGAGAAAATTTAAACTTGGGTCGGATTAAGTGTCATGCATTTCAATTCGTCAAAGAGCTCGTTTCCACTGTCTGCTTTTTCGGAGCAGGCTCGTTCTTCAGGCTTGCTTACAACTATTTTACCCGATCAGGAAGGTATATCTGCCAACCCGTTCTTAAACGCATAAATAATCAGATTTACTGTATTGTTGGTTTCTGTTTTCTGGAACAGGTTGCTTTTATGCTTTTCCACAGTTTTTGAGCTAACATGTATCAATTCGGCTATCTGTTCATTATTATATCCCTGACAGAGAAGATCAAGTATTTCTCGTTCTCTTTGGGTAAACGAAGGTAAGGAAGATTTACGCTCACTTTCTTTGCGGATGCGCTGTAAATTGCGGGCTACTGTTTTCACGATCTCATCTGAGAAATAATTCCCTCCGGAATGAACTCTCTTCAGCGCTGTTTCAAATTCATCCGGAGTGCTTCTTTTCAGCATATATCCCTCAACACCAAAAAGCATCATTTGTTCCACAAAGTCTTCATCATGAAAAGTAGTAAGTACTATAATCTTAAGATCAGGGTATTTTTCGAGAGCCTCACGGGTGGCGTCAATACCTCCCATAACAGGCATATTAATGTCCATCAGAACTATATCAGGAGAAATATTATTCAGCATATCCAAAAATTCAAGGCCATTGGAAGCTTCATATATATCTCCCACAAAAGTAAAATGCGACAATAAAAGTTTCAGTCCGTCCCTGAATATCTTATGATCATCCACTATCATTAAACTGATTTTCTTATCTTTTTCCATAGTGGTTATTTTTAAGCTATATTCAAAATTATTTCTATCTCAACCCCTTTCCCAGGCACACTGTCTATTTGGCAAGTTCCTTCCATCGATTCCACCCTTCTGATTATATTATAAAGCCCTCCCTGTTCGTCTTCCGGTGAAAGTGAATCTATTGAGAAGCCAATACCGTCATCCTTATAATGAAGATGGAATTCCTTTTTAAAATTGTAAAAACTGAATACGGCATTCTCAGCCTCCGAATGTTTCAGGGCATTGTTTATTAACTCATTACAAATCCTGAACAACAAAAGTTCATTACTTTCCTGGAATTTCAGATCCAGATTCTCAGCATCGATTGAAAATTGCGTTTTCCCAAGCTGATTGATCTTGTCTATGATCTTCTGCAGACTTTTTATCAATCCATATCTTGATAACTGGGAAGGATTCAGATTATTGATCGCTTCCTCGATACTTCTTATGGCATCTTTGGAAAGTGAATTCAAATAATTCAACTGCCCCTTAAGCTGAGGATTATCTCGATATTCCTTCTCAAGGACCTGAATATGAATGATCAATCCAGATAATATCGACCCCAGGCCGTCATGCAAATCGGCTGCGATCCTCTCCCTCTCACGTTTTTCAACATCAATGGTTTTTTTAACTATGTTTCGGTCTGCTGTTATCAGTCGCCTGATAAGGCGGTTAATTAAATAGCCAGCCAGAAAAATAAATATCAGGTTAAGTATAACAATAGCCAGAATTTCCAGCTTATACCTTGAGTTATACATAAGCAACAACCTTGGCAAATTAGATTCATATTTTTTATAGCTTATATTAAAAACATGGAATCCTTCCAGCAGATCAGCACCCATATCGGATAAGCTGTCTGCCTTCCTCGTATGAATTATCTCTTCAATTCTATTAAGCTGCGAAATAATAATATTAAACTGTGCACTGAAATCAAATACGTCGCTGTGGATGGCATACCGTTCGTAGTTTGTATAGATAAGCGTGTGCAGTTCTGTAAGTAATAACCGCAATGAATCCAGCTTGTCTTCAATCTCTTTCACAGAACTTAAATCCTGCTCAGATAGGATTTGATCCATGCTTATCCTTGTCTTGAGAATCTGGCTTTCAACATCTCCCGCGAGGTTAACAAGGCGAATATGCTGTGAGTCACGCTTAATGCTGCTCCGCAATATAAGCGCCATACCGGTTGTGATCAGCACACTGAAGGTGATGAGACTGATAATTATAGTCCGTTTTAAAGGGATATTCTTCTTTAGGCCCATTAGTGATTCAAAACCAGGTTTCAAGGATAAAAAATACTGAAATAAAGGGTCTAAGGTACAAAATTTGGGTAAATCTGATAGTCAGGAGAGGAGTTAATATTTACCTGTGTCAAAATCGCATTATGTATAGCTTCTTGATCTTCCTTTGCTACATTCGTTGATCTACTTTTGATTTTGATTCAACCTCTATCTTCCGGGGCTGGATGAGGGGGGGGGGATTTGGTTACCCTGGAATTTAAAAAACCATAATTATTCCAAACGAATAACCCCACAATTTCCTGGTCTCATAAAAAAAATCCGGGTAATAAAAAATCACCCGGATTCACCAGTAAGCTATCTACGAACTAGAGTCTGTCCATAATGTCCGATATCTACGTTATGCTCGCCCCAAAAATACTCATTTACATCAGTAAACTGCGCTTTTTAGGGCTTGTGCCTCCGCACGCGATCGCAAGCCTTGATATCGAACATTAACAGACAATAACTAAGCTACTACTATAAAAAAATACTTATTAATATTACAAAGTTGTACTGATAAGGAATGTTGCAGCAAAGGCGATAATCGCATATAGCTCAGGGAATACTGCCAATACCATGGTATTTCCAAATACATCGTGGCCTGAACCAATAGCTGCAATTCCGTTTGAAGTTACACCTCCCTGTTTACGCGCTGAAAATAGTCCTACAAATCCCAGTGCAATACCAGCTGCAAATATGGCTGCGCCCTGGGTCATGGTCATTCCTTCCTGGATAATTCCCTGGGAATTGATCACGAAGAATCCGGCAAAACCATAAAGACCCTGGGTTCCCGGTAGCGCACTTAAAAGCATGTAACTTCCGAAAGCATCCGGATTTTTCTTCAGAGCTCCGACTGTTGCACTTCCGCCCATTGACACACCTATTGCACTCCCGATGCCGGCAAGCCCGAGCATTAACGCAAGACCTATATAAGCCAGTACAATGGGTAAACTACCTGCACCTGTAGCAATTGTTGTTTCCATAATTATTTTCCTTTCTTCTCGTTTTTAATTATTAATGATAAATGGTTTATATTTTTTACCTCCACCGGTAAATCCGGCGTTTTTATAAAATTCCACAAAAGTAAGTCGCATGGGATGAATAAAGCCCCCCAATGTTGCCATAAAAAGATTTATTGAATGTCCGAATAGCAATAAAACAAGGAATAACAGCCATCCGATATAGGGAATATCCAGCAACTGCAGTGAAATATCGTTAAAGACAAACCCCAGGATTGCGGATGAAATACCAAGAGCGAACAGGCGTATATAAGAAAGCAGATCTCCGAATAATCCTGTTACAGTTCCATAGGAATCCCATACCCCGCTTCCTATCCTGATAAATATATTTTTGCTGGCACTGTTAAGGAGGAAAATGAAAACTCCTGCTACAACAAGAAGTCCGTAGAACAAGAATGTCATCACTGTTCCTTCAAATATTCCCGCATAATACAGCATGAAAGTCAGAATAAGTATAATCCAGCCTACCGTAGGCCGGGCATATTTGAACCCTCGCCTTTTGGTGATATTGAATATTCTGATGAACATACCGAAAATGATCTGCAATCCGCCCAGTATCATCGACAAATAAAAAAGGCTGAGAGAATCCTGCATGAGATGTCTGAATTTTCCTACAATAGGAATTCCTGCTTCCGCTTCTTTCATGATCTGCATTTCATATTCTTCGGCAGTTTCTGTACCTACCTGGGTACTCACTGCCTCCAGGAATTCAGATCTGCTTTTATAATAATCCCCTTCCATATCTGAGAGTTGCATGACTACCTCATTAGGGACTTCACTTTCATTCAGCTCCTGAATACTTCCTGAGGTGAGTGTGTATCCTGAGTCAATCAGGTTTATTCCAAAAAAGGTACCCGAAACCAGTCCGAACAAAATGGTAGCAACTCCTAAATACTGGGTCAGACTTAGGATAGGTTTAAACTCTTTCCTTGCTTTTAACTTCATTAATCCGCCAAAGAGTATAAAAAACACTCCATAACCAGCATCGCCCAGGCAAAAGCCAAAAAACAGCATGAAAAATGGTGCAAAATATGGAGTAAGGTCAAGCTCCCTGTAGGTAGGAAGATCAAACAAATTACTTATTGGCTCAAACAGACGCGAAAAAGAGGAATTTCTTAACTGAACCGGTGGTGCTTCATTTATCTCCGGATTAGCTTCCACAGCAACAACGTTCTCTTCATCAATCAGTCTTTGCACTTCCTTTTCCTTGTCGGCCGGAACCCATCCTTCCAGTATACGCAGCCTGTCACCAGTTGCTTTTACAGTCTCATGATAAGTATTCATCAGAGAAATTTCACTTTCAAGGGTACTCCTGTATTTTTCAAGCAAAGCGGGCACTGATTTTGAAAGACCGGCCATTCTTTTCCTTGCCTCATCAAGTTCCTTCTGCTTCGAGGCAAGATTAGCCTGTAATTCCGACAAGGATTTGTCTTCCGGTATTACCCTTTCCGCATTAATCTCAATCAGTTCTCCCTCACCGGCAAGAATAAGAAAATAAATATTTTCTTTTTGCTCATTAATAATAAAAAGATTATGTTTCTTCTCCCATTCAGGGTTATATTGCCTGCTTTTACATATGTATAAATAAGGAGTTAAACCTGCCTCAAAAAGATTTTCAAAATCTTTGGGATCATAGTCTCCCCATGGCATCAACCGATTGATCTCTTTCTCCAGTTCTGATATTTCACTGTCAAGATCGCTGATATGGGCATTCAGTTCTTCAATTTCAGAAGGTATTTCCTCAGGGTTTTCCTTTACAGGCAGCACTTTTTGATCCGTTTCTACATCTTTTCCAACCCGTTCCAAAAGATTCATAACCTTGTCTATAGCCTTCAATTCTTTTTCCTTTTCTTCAAGGGCAGATTCTTTCTCACGGCTTTTGCCTTCAATAACATGCAAAACACCCAATTTGCCAAGTTTTAAAAGAAATTCCTGATAATCCTGGTGGAAAACCAGGAAGGCATATTTCCTCATTGGTGCTATCATAATTCTGCCTCCGCTGTTTTCTGTTGTCGTGTTTTAACTATTTTCTGAGCTGCTTTTGCAAGGTTTTCCTCATCTTCCAGGAAACGTTTTATTCTCATAATGGCATCCTGGTAAGCCGGGATCTGAACCTTCTCATAAAGATTTACTTTCTGAGTGGTCTTTTTCCTGGCATATTCAAGCATTTCCATCTTTTTTACAGACAACTCTTTTTCTATTACCAGTTTCATTAACTCTTCTATTATATAAATTCCTTCCGGAAACCATTTCGGACTAAGAAAAAGATTATAATCTTTGATCCTGAACTTAACATCATGAAGTTCCGGTGTTTTTACGCCTGCAATCTTCTTATAATCAATCAAAACCTTCTCTACCTCCACCAGTGAGGAATCAAATTCATTCCACATTTTCAGATCTTTGTCCTGTCGACGGATGAGCTTTTCAAGGGCTTCTTCAATTTCAGCAGTTTTCAGTTTGGCCAGTTTCACCTCCACCCGCAAGGCCGATTCCTTATTCTTCAGGGTGGGAAGAGCCCTTTGCCTGACCTGAAGCTGTTTATTGAGTGCCTGTAATGATGTTTTATTATATTGAAATTTGAGATTCATTGTTCCTCCTGGTTATTTGGATTCCACATTTTCAGGGCTTTCCTCATTCTCTTTTTCAGGGCCTTCATTTTTCTCTTTTTCAGGCCAGTATTTTTTCACCATCTCATCTTTTATACCCACCTCATTCTGTGAAAAATGCGAAGCAAAGAGGTCCCATCCCGTATCAAGCATCTCGTTAACAGAAAGGTTAACATCGACAGCAAGTAGTTTTTCCGCATATTCCTCAGCAAACTTCAGTGTTCTCTCATCATAACCGGTAAGATCAAATCCATTTTCCTGTTTTGTACGGGCATTGGCGGCATCGGCATACAAACGGATAGCGGTATTCATCACCTGTGGATGGTCTTCTCTTGTTTGTTTCCCAATTACAAGCTGCTTTAATCTCGACAGGGACCTGAAGGGGTCTACCACCACTTTACCAATATCCGTATCACGGCGAAGGAACAACTGACCCTCTGTAATGTAACCTGTATTATCAGGAATTGCATGGGTTATATCACCTCCTGACAAAGTGGTTACGGCAACAATCGTTATAGAACCTCCATCGGGGAATTGAACTGCTTTCTCATAAATCCTGGCAAGATCACTGTAAAGGGATCCCGGCATACTGTCCTTTGAAGGGATCTGGTCCATCCGGTTTGAAACAATCGAAAGGGCATCGGCAAAGAGAGTCATATCTGTAAGCAGCACCAGCACTTTTTGATTATGTTCAGAAGCGTAATGCTCAGCTGCAGCAAGTGCCATGTCCGGTACCATCAATCTCTCCACAGGGGGATCTTCGGTGGTGTTCACAAAAGCTATGATCCTTTCGAGTGTACCCGCGTTTTCGAAAGTATTCCTAAAGAACAGGTAATCATCATTTGAAAGACCCATCCCGCCAAGAATGATCTTATCGGCTTCCGCCCTTAGAGCCAGCAGGGCCATGATCTGATTGAAAGGCTGATCAGGATCTGCAAAGAAAGGGATCTTCTGACCTGTCACCAGTGTATTATTCAGATCGATACCTGCAATACCGGTAGTGATGAGCTGAGAAGGCTGTTCACGTCTGACGGGATTCACTGAAGGTCCGCCGATCTCTATCTCCTCTCCTGTAAGTTCTGGTCCGCCGTCGAGGGGATCCCCATAGGCATTCAGGAATCTGCCTTCCATATCGGGACCGATCTTCAGTGAAGGGGCGCGCCCCATGAAAATAACTTCTGCATTGGTGGGTATGCCTTCTGTCCCGGCAAAAACCTGAAGGGTAATTTCTTCACCCAGAATTTTCACCACCTGGGCCAGTCTGCCATCTACAATGGCAAGTTCTTCATAACCTACATTTTCTGCCCTTAGCGCACAGGTTGCCTTGGTTATTTTATCGATTTTCGTGTATATCTTTTGAAATGCCTTTTTTTTCATTTTCGTATTTTTATGATCGTTTTCAGCTTTGTTTTTTTTAATAGTCCGGGAAACCTGTCAATCTCCTGATGAAGATTTGTTCCAGGGCCAAACCGGGACTCAGGACATTTTTCCTGATCCATCTTTATATCATGCTAGCGGCGCTTCAGCTTCAGATTTTCTTTCCTTTATTGCTTTATCCAGTTCGGCCTCATATTCATTAAACTGATCGGACCGGTATTCTGAATAATTCATCTGTTTAAAAATGTTGATCAGTTTACGGAAATAAAGGGCAACCTCTTCAAATTTTTCAAAGCGGAAATCGGTTCGCACTATTCTCAAAACTTTTTCAAGCATATACTTCTGCCTGTCCATGGGCGACATACGATCAATTTCGTCAAAACCATCCTGTTGAAGGATTACGAAATCGATAACTTCCGATTTCCAGAAAAGGATATGATGATCAACAGGCACACCGTCGTCACCAAGAATATTAATCTGTTCCTGAGCTTCTCTTCCCCTGATAAGAATGTCACGGGTAAATGCCACCATATCAAGCCATGTGTCAGAGATATTTTCCGTCATGGTTTCCCTCACCTCGTCGTACTCAAGATATTTCGAATAACTATCGATAGGATCGATAGCCGGATAACGCTTACTGTCGGCACGTTGCTGGGAAAGAGCATAAAAACACCTGGCGGCTTTTTTTGTAGCCTCGGTAACGGGTTCCTTAAGATTTCCTCCGGCAGGTGAAACGGTTCCGATAAATGTGATAGAGCCATAGGAACCATTATTCAGTTCTACATATCCTGCACGTGAATAAAAATTTGATATAATAGCAGGCAGGTCCATGGGGAAAGCATCGGGTCCGGGAAGTTCTTCCATACGGTTTGACATCTCCCTGAGAGCCTGGGCCCACCGTGAAGTGGAATCAGCGAGCATCAGCACCTTCAATCCCATATTCCGGTAATATTCGGCAAGGGTCATGGCAGTGTAAACAGAAGCCTCACGTGCTGCAACCGGCATATTCGATGTATTGGCAATAATAGTGGTCCGTTTAATAAGTTTCTCACCTGTGCGCACATCCTCAAGCTCGGGGAATTCCTTAAAGATTTCCACTACCTCATTGGCACGCTCACCACAGGCAGCAACAATTACAATATCGGCTTCAGCCTGTCTTGAAATAGCATGCTGCAACACTGTTTTTCCACATCCGAACGGACCGGGGATGAATCCGGTTCCTCCTTCGGTTATAGGATTAAGTGTATCGATAGCACGTATACCTGTTTCCAGTACCTTAAAGGGCCGTGGTTTGTGACGGTAGCATTTTAAGGGTTTCTTAACAGGCCATTTCTGCACCATGGTTACCTTCTTAGTCTCACCGGAAGGACCTTTCAACTCAGCAATGGTATCGTTAATACGGTATTTACCTTCAGAAACCAGAGAACTAAGTTCCCAGCTTCCTTCCAGGTTAAAGGGGACCATAATCTTATGCAAGACCAAATTTTCTTTCACTTCTCCAAGCCAGTCTCCGGCCTCAACCTTCTCTCCTGTTTTGGCGAGAGGATTGAATTCCCATTCTTTTGAATCATCCAGCGCGGCGGTATACTCACCACGAGAAAGAAAAATACCTTTCATACTGTCAAGGTCATTCTGCAAACCGTCGTAATTGCGGCTCAGGATCCCGGGACCCAGGCTCACTTCAAGCATTCTGGAAGTAAATTCAACTTCAGTACCGATTTTGAGCCCGCGGGTACTTTCAAATACCTGAACATAAGCCAGATTACCTTCAATTTTTATGACCTCAGCCATCAGGTCGGCTTCACTGTGTTTAATCATGCATATCTCATTCTGCGAAACAGGATCATTAGCTTCAACGATCACAAGATTTGCAATGATTCCTTTTACTTTACCTATTGTTACCATGAATATGTGTGTATTTTCGTTTTTTCAATTATATATTTTATTTAAATTTAGCAGATATCGGACATTGCGGACAGACACTAACTATTCTTCAGGTTCAACTGCGGCCCAGGCATGCTCTTTAGCACCCCGGATAATATTTCTCAACTTCTCCTCACCTTCCTCATGCTTTAATTCTGCCCAACGTCTTACTATGAACATCTTATGCAAATAACCAAGTACCCAGTCAATGGTGAATTCCTCAAAAAAGATCATATCATCGATCAGTTGCCAGCGTAATTGATCGTATTTCATTTCCTTCTCCGCAATGGAAGGGAGTTCGCTAATGGCAATGACATCAGTGAAAAGATCGAATTCGGGATCTTTGACAAGGGGCCTCGAAATATAATTTTTCAAATGAGTGGTTAGTTCATTCTTACCGGTAATGAACTTTTCCTGGTCCATCTCATACTTTCCTGCTTCCACAAAACTTAAAAGGTTGTCCAGATTATAGTCGAAATGTGTATAATCCTTCATGAAAGAACTACCTTTCTCCTGCACATATTCATAATATTTTTCAGCAACTATATGGCTGCAGGATACCGGGTCAAAATCCGCATCATCGGCTATATACAGATTCATCACCTCTATCATGTAACGGGGAAGAATGATCTCTTCGGGGACAATGGCCGAGGATTGTTCTTTTTGTTCCTTGAAATCTTCAAGACTATAATTCCCGGCTTTATCCTCATCGATCTCACCCGTTTCAAGGAATTTCACCAGATTGTAATTGTCGTCTTTTAGAAAAACGAGTTTTACCTGTTCAAAATCTTCGGATTCCAGCTCATCCTTCAGAAATATCTTGAAATCGGGAATGGATATCCATTCCTTCCTTTCAGGAAAAGAAAGATCGGGAAGTCCGGCTATCAAATAATGATATCGATTTTGCATCATTCTTTGTTTCCTCCGAATAAAAATTCAACTGTTTTAGGTTTGAAATACTCTTTTATGAACATTTCAAAAGCTTCATCAGTCATACTTATTTTATAGGTCCCACTCTGAGGCCGTATCTCAAACCCTCCTTTAATTCCGGGATATTCCTTAACCACCAGTCCCTTATTCATCAGGGCGCTCATCTTTTTCTTCAGATGCTTTTCAGTATCTTTCAATTGATCAGCCGGAAGCAATATTTCCAGATCCATGCTCTCGTGAGAATCTTTCCAGTTCTTTACAAGGGTTTCCAGTAATTTATTAATGAACTCATTATTTTCAAGGCTTGATTTTACCGGTTCATCGATAACTTTAGTCTGTATGAGATCTGTAATCTCCTTTTTAAGATTCGTAAGAGCCTGTTGCTGTGACATTTTGAACTCAGATCTCATCCTTTCAGTGAAATCTTCCGATTCTTTTTTGGCATTTTCACGGATCTTTTCGGACTCCTTTTTAGCATTGGTAAGTAATTTTTCAGCTTCAGCCATGGCCTCCTGTTTAATACGTTCGGCTTCAGAATTGGCTTTCTCAAGGCCTTCGCGCTGAATTTTTTCGGTTAATTCCTTTATTTTACTGTGCATTTCCATATCGGATAGTATTATATATGTATTTATAACTTTAATTTATATAGTGTCTGTCCATAATGTCTGATTTACTCATTCAGTGTTAAATCAGTGAGAATATTTTGGTTTTCAAAATCATTTAGCCGAACTGATCCCGGGCAATAGCCGAGGGATCTCATCAGCAGGATTCATGAGCTCGTTATCACTCGGTTCTGCGTTGCTGCAAAAATATTAATTCCTCGAATATAATAGCATACCGCGGATTAAAATTTTGCAGCCCTGTAAAAGAACAGGTCAGGCTTTGATCTCAAACATAATGATCCGGCCATGATACTTTAATGACTGTATCTATATAGTTCAGCCTTTTAAAGGACTTACTGAAATCACACGATCATAAAAAACCTGCTCACTCGGGCTTAAGTAACGTGACTCCGGTTCCTTATGAATATTGAAATGCCCGGCAGTATTTTCATCCATTGCTATTTTCTTGCTGGTCTCCGGGGTTATAATCTCCAGGCAAAAGTTGAATTTATTCTTCAGTTCTCTCATAAAGCTAAGGTAATTCTCTATTCCGGATTCCCCCTTTCCGGCAATGACCAGGATTCTCGATTTCTCAATCACTGCAATACATTTGGTAATGAGGAAAACAGGTCGCACACTGGCTTCCATAAGAGAGCAGATAACATTCCAACAGGGAACCCTGTTGGAATTACCTTCATTAATTGAGCCGATAACAATAGATAGCCCGGGTAATGAGGAAAAATCCCTATCAATGATGTCCTTTAGGTCTCCTTCACGCACCATAACCTGAACCTTTGAAGAGGGAAGATCAAATTCACCCAGCAACCGTGCTTTGAATTCTCTCAACTCCCGTTCTGCTATCTTTTTCAGTAAAGGAGAAATCCCGTTGCTCATTTCTTTCCTTTGTTGCGGGGGCTGATATGTCTGCAAAAGTATAATTATAGAATTATTATCAAAAAGATTCTTCACAGCAAATCTTCCCGCGTGCATCCTGCCATAATAGCAATCAGCGATTACCAGGATATACTTTTTACTTCCACTCAACTTTTCGTTCATTCCTCAGAAAATCTCCTTTGTTATTCAAATAACAAATATAGGGGCATACAAAAAAGATTTAATAAGGCGGTATCCGAAACCGGGGGGAGGGATTTACTACTTTTTAGTTCGGGAAAACCCTAAAAAGAAAGTATTCGAATCTCCACCCACGGATCATCCATCATCAACTCCAACAACTCATCCGTATCGGTATCCCCGTAATGATAAGGATAGAGGATTTCGGGACGGATCATGCTGGCGGCAGAGGCAACCATGCGGGGAGTCATTGTATAAGGGACATTCATGGGCAGAAATGCGGCATTGATGTTGTAACTCCTGAGCTTTTCGTATTCCGGAATGTCTTCAGTGTCACCGCCGATCAATACTTTAAAATCTCCGAAGCTCAGCACATAACCATTTCCCTCCCCTTTTGGATGGTATGGTTCGCCATTGTCGCGCCGGTGAACAATGTTATAGGCTGGTATAGCTTCCATACCCAGTGCTTTAAATCTTGTGGTATCCCAATAATGCAATACTTCAGTGTTTTTCAGATCAATATCTTTAAGCCTTTCCTTGCTTTTTTCAGTAAGTATCACTTTTGTAGAGTCGGTATACAGCATTTTCACGGCCTCCTGATCGGTATGATCGCCGTGATGATGGGTGAGAAGGATCAGGTCGGCATCGGGGAAACGAAGGTAATCGGCTTCGCGTAAAACCGGGTCTACATGTATGGTCATGTCATCCCATATAAACATTATGCTGGCATGACCGATGGGTACGATGGTCAGATCTCCCTTGCTGGTCGGGAATATTTGCTTATTGTAATCCTGGGCGGAAAGATTGAACCCCAGAAGGAACAGAGCGAAAAGGGATATGGTTTTTTTCATGATTTGGGTTTTTTAGCAAATTTAGGAAAATTTGGGGAGGTGGGGAGGTGGGGAGTTTTGCAGTTGTGCAGGTGTGCAGTTTTGCAGTTTTGCAGTTTTGCAGTTGATGCTGGGAAGCGTAGTCGAAGTATAGTTTAACATTTGACTTTATTGACAGACTTCATTCAGTCGCGGTATTTTTTATTAATCGAACAGTTCTTTTAGTGTTTTGGTTGCAATAAACATTTTTTCACTGTCTGGAAGTTTTATAAGGTCATATTTTTCATAAAACAGTTCAGCCTCTCTGTCAATCGGGTCAACTACGACAGCAAATGAACCTATTTCTTTCGATATTTCATAACTTCTTTTAAAAGCGTCTAATAATAATATTTTCCCTAATCCCTTTCCCTGAGAGTTCCTATCAATCGCTAATCGCCCAAGTAATATAGTCGGAATGGAAACATAAGATTTAGGTAGCTTCTTTTGAATTTTTTCGGGGAAGCAATCAAGAGGAATACTATTATTTGATAATGTGTAATATCCTTGAACATTATTCGTTTCTTTTTCTGCCATGACAAAACACGCAGACAATTTCATTTTTATGTCCTGTCCAGCTTGATTCTTCAGGTAATTATTTAATAACTCTTTCCCACAGTCAAATTCTTTTCGATTGTGCTTTTTGTCTAATAGTTCAATCATTATTTTGTTTTGAAGTTGAGACAAAAGCATTATAATCATCCAATGCCTTTTTCAATGTTTTAGATGGTTTCCTATGTTTTGTTATAGCATCGAAAAATACTTGACTATCTCTCTCAGAGGCAAAAACCTGCTCCTTCTCTTTGATTATTTCTTTTGCCTTTTCCTGAGCCGCAAGAATAACAAAATCGGTTAAGCTTCTGTACCCACCTAAATTTGCAGCTCTCTCAAAGAATAGTTTTTGCTCTTTTGGAAGTCTTGCATCAAATCTCGTTTGTTCTTTACCAGCTGTTTTCATAATTCCAAATGTTTTTGCAAATATACGTAATAAATCCGTACGATATACATATGAGTACGGTAATTTTCAGTAAATATATAGTATTGAACATTGCGTACAACAATCCGGTTGTCATTAGGCAAGAGATATTTCTAATCATAATGATGACGACACCTGGCTATCCATATTTCCTCACCAACTACTCTATAAATGTAACAACTGAATCTCTAACCAGCTCCCCTGGTCTATAAAATTTTGTTTTTTCAAAAAAACTTTTGCCAATTAAAAAACTAACTATATCTTTGCACCCTCGAATGATAAAAAGTTCGTTCACGGTCCGTTCGTCTAGGGGTTAGGACGCCAGGTTTTCATCCTGGTAACAGGGGTTCGATTCCCCTACGGACTGCAGGAATCAGAGTGAGAGTGGGAGCGAGAGCGAGTTGAAAATCGCAAATGAAAGCATTTTCATCTTGATCTACAAAACTCAAACTCATATAGTCTTAATATAAGGATCACAAATGTGATCCTTTTTTTATGGCAATAAAATAGGGATTTTCTACATCTCAAGATAGTATTTTATGTATGTAGCAAGGGAGAAGATCCTGAGCTTTAAGAATATCCGGCAGGATGCCTTGCTTTTAAGCATGCAGGTAAAACCTTT
>CAYRTD010000098.1:0-15785 GCA_964426915.1 uncultured Bacteroidaceae bacterium
TAAAATTTTTGCGCGCCTTGATCTTGAACATTATGATCCAGACACCCGACTTTATTGACGGACACTATTTAATGACAGAAAGAATGATTCTAACAACCTATCCTACCGATCATGGAATCGGGGATTTTGAAAAATGTTTCTAAAGTTGAGCAAAAAGATGGGCAGAAAAATTACCGAAGATATTAATGTAGAACTGGAACGCTTGCGGCAGGAAAACAAGTTGTTGAAAAAGCTTCTGAAAACCAAGTATTCAGGCGTCCGTGAGAATATTCCCGAAGCAAATCCATCCAAATCTTTTACACCGCTTTTTTCCGTTCCTGATTATCGTTCAGAACACCTTAGAAATTTACCTTTCCTGATGTGGGCAAAAGATGTTGATGGTCGTTATATATCAGTAAATGAAGGGTTTGCCACCTTATTTGGGCAGTCACCCGAATATTTTGAAGGATTGACAGATTTTGATTTCCTTCCAAAGATTTTTGCCGACAAGTTCCATTCGGAAGATGTGAAGATTTTGAGAGAGGCTGTACCGAAAATCACCGAGGAATTATTTCCTTTTAAAGACGGATTATCGTGGCATGAAACTGTTAAGATGCCTATTATTGAAAATGAAAAAATTACTGGAATAGCAGCTTTTTCAAGAAGTATTTCACATCGTAAACAAAAGGAAAAAGCCTTAAAGGAGAGTGAAGAAAAATTCCGTGAACTCGCAGAAAACACGACAGATTCTTTTGTACTCAGAAGCGGAAAAAAAATTTTATATGTCAATCCTGCATTTGAACAAGTATTTGGATATTCCCGAAAAGATCTGCTGGAAAATCCGGATCTTTACAAAGATTGGATACATCCGGCCGATAAGGAAAGGATTTTTGCCATATTGCAGTCTGAAGATTATAAATCTACTTACATTTTTAATGAACAATACCGAATAATAAAAAAAGACGGGTCTGAGAGCTGGATCTGGAACAGAAGCTTCCCGGTGTGGAATGACAGAGGTGAGGCCTACAGGATCGTTTCTGTCGCTGCAAATATCACAGAAATTAAAATACTTGAAGAAAATGTCCGGAGATCCCAGGCCCAGTTGCAGGCGATTCTCGACAACATTCCACACCTTGCCTGGTTAAAAGGAACGGACGGAAAATATCTCTATGTAAATAAATCTTTCTGTAAGTACTTTGAACTTTCCCCGAATGAAATAATCGGAAGAACCGACTATGATCTTTGTCCTGAAAAAATGGCGGATGACTATGTCAGGAAGGACAGGCTGGTTAGCAGTACAAAACAATCGAGACAGTTTTATGAGGTTGAAAAAAACAACTCCGGCAAAAGATATTCCGAGACCTACAAGACTCCTGTTCTTAATGATGGAGGGAAGGTTACCGGTATAGCCGGTATATCAAGAGACATTACCGATCAGAAACTTGCAGAAAGGGCCCTGGTTAGGAGTGAGGAAAAGTTCAAAGATCTTGTTACTCTTCTACCAGAGGTTGTATTTGAGACGGACGAAGACGGTATGATCACTTTTGCAAATTTGAAGGGGTTTGAATTAATGGAATACTCCCAGTCGGATCTGATAAAGGGAAAATCGATTTTCGATCTGATAGCACAGGAGGATCTTGACCGGGTAAAACAAATTTTTAAAAGTTTTAAATATGGTAGTGAGCTTAAAGGAAAAGAATTCAGAGTAATAACAAAGTCCGGGATAACCCTACCCGTACTCGTGTTTACAAATAATATGTACCAGGATAATGAGTGGTGCGGTATAAGAGGCGTAATGGTCGATATAAGCCGTAGAAAAGAAGCTGAGAGGCAGGAAAAAATCTATCAGTCTAAATTATTATATCTTAGTGATACGGCACTCGATTTTCTTAGTATGAATCAGGATAGCAATCTTTTTCATTTTATCGGTTCCCGTTTAAAGGAAATGGTCGATGGTATAGAAATTATAATCAATCGTTATGATGAACAGAAAAAGATAATGGTACCTGAATTTCTATCTTTTTCAGAAGAGAAGGAAACGATGATTTTTGACATTCTACAAAAATCCAGATCAGAATTTTACCTTGATGCAAAGGAAGAACACATAGAGCATTTTTATAAAAATTCAGAACATTTGTTTGAATTCGAAGGCGGTTTCCATGAATCATCATTTGGAACAATCCCTTTCGATTTATCGGAAAAGTTAAAAGAAAAACTCAGCATTAAGAGGTATTTCGGAATGACCCTTATGCGTAGCGGAAAACTTTTTGGTAGTCTGCTGATAATGTCATACTCTGAAAAATTGAGGGATAAGCATTTTATCGAGACATTTATTTACCAGTCTTCAATTGCCCTGCACCGGAAACAACTGGAAGCAGAACTTAGGGAGGCGAAAACAATTGCCGAAGAATCTGACAGGCTAAAGACTTCATTTCTTGCAAATATGTCTCATGAGATCCGTACTCCGATGAATGGCATTCTCGGTTTGGCTGAAATGCTTTCCAATAATAAGGTTGAAGGTAAAAAATACCGGGAATACCTTAAAATGATAAGCGCTAATGGAAAGTTGTTAATGAATCTGGTAAATGACATAATAGATATTTCGAAGATTGAAGCCCGTCAGGTTGATTTGAATGAACATGAGTTTTCATTAAAAGAACTGATAAATGAGGTTCATTGTATTATATCTGCCGAACGTATGGCGAAAGGAAAGGAAAATATAAAGCTGTTGAGTGAAATAAAGCTGCGCCGCCAGGATGATTACATCGTGGCCGATCAATCAAAGATCAAACAGGTGCTGATAAACTTGCTCGGAAATGCCCTAAAATTCACACAGAAGGGAAGCGTGAGATTTGGCGCCAGGCTTCATGACAACAAAGAAATACTTTTTTATGTTATAGATACAGGCATGGGAGTTCCCGAAGACAAGAAGAACCTGATCTTTAACCGGTTCACCCAGGCCGATCAGTCATTTTCCAGGTCTTTCAGTGGATCAGGACTGGGTTTGACTATTTCAAAAGGTTTCGTAGAGCTGATGAAAGGGAAAATATGGCTTGAGTCAACGCCGGGAAAAGGTTCGGAGTTTTATTTCACCATACCCCTTAAAGTGGTCCCAAGGAAGAAAGTCATGAGAGTTGAAAATAAAAAAGATATTTCTGATTTTAAATGGCATGATTTAAATATTCTTGTCGTTGAAGATAATCTTGTGAGTTATAAACTCCTTGAAATATCATTGAGTAAAACAGGTTGTACTACTTTGCATGCCGAAAACGGCGCCGATGCAATTGAAATGGTAAAAAGGCATCCTGAAATTGATGTGGTTCTTATGGATATTCAATTACCCATTCTTAATGGTTATGATGCTACAAGAGAAATTAAAAAGATAAATCCGGGCTTGCCTGTGATTGCTCAAACTGCAAATGCACTGGATTCCGACAGGGCGAAGTGTATGGAAGCAGGTTGTTCAGATTATGTTACCAAGCCCATCGTGCTTAAGAATTTATTGCCTATTATCGAGAATTTTATAAATGCAAAAGAGAATAAATGAGCTGGATTTTGACTATAAGCTTTTTTATTCTTTTTCTATATATGTATTTAATATCCGGTTTCTGGTTTCACTGGATCCGTTCGTCAGAATTTATTCCCGGATCAGAAGAAGGTACATTTATCAGTGTAGTGATCCCTATGTTCGATGAGTCAGGAAAACTTCAAAAGCTTGTGGGTAATCTTAAAGATCAGATCTATCCTGTGGATAAGTTTGAGGTTATTCTGGTGGATGATCATTCGACAGATAATTCCTATACTATGGCGGAGGAAATGTGCGGTAAGCTGGAAAATTTCAGAGTAATAAGAAATGTAGCATTAAAAGGGAAGAAACACGCACTTAAAACCGGAATCAGTCAGGCCCGTGGAAATTTTATTTTAATATCAGATGCAGATTGCCGGTTTTCACCTCAGTGGGTGTCATTATTTGGGAAGTATTTTTCATTAAATCCGGGCTTGGCACTTGTTTCTTCGGGTGTGATAATGCAAGGGGGAAACAGTTTTCATGAAAAATTTCAGTCTCTGGAGTTTTCTTCTCTTGTGGCCTCGGGAGCTGCTTCCTTTATTCAAAAAGATCCTGTTATGTGTAATGGTGCAAACCTGGCCTTCAGAAAAGATCTTTTTCTGGAAGCTTTTCATCATATATATCCCGGGGTAAATACAGGAGATGACATGTTTCTCATGTTATACAGCAAAAAAAAATATCCCGGACAAATTTCATTTTTAAAAAACCGGTTCGCTTTTACGGAAACATTTGCAAAAACTCACTGGAGTTCTTTTTTAAGACAACGAGTAAGATGGGCTTCAAAGTCTAACTTATACCGCGATTTTCGTCTTATTTACATCTCCATTATCGTTTTATTTGTGAATTTACTGCTAATATTTCTTTTTACGGTATCCTTATTTCATCACATTTATATTGTTTATTTTTGTATTTTCTTTTTCCTGAAGTCAGGATTGGATTATTTTTTCCTGAATAGCTTCTTAAGGTACAGCGGTCAGGAAAAATTGATGAAATTCTTTATACCTTCACAATTGATTAACCTATTATTTATACCATTGACCGGTATGTTGGGAATCCTTTTACCTACCACCGGAACCCGGAACAGATGAGATCAGATATCGAAAAAGGAATGTATAATAAGTGGAAAAGCTTTTTTTCCAATCCCTTATCAATGGGAAGTATTATATTCATTGTATTCCTGTTCCTTGTTTCTCTGTTTGCTTATTTTATAATTCCCGACAATTCGGAAAATGCGAATACCCAGCATCTTGAGCTTGCTACAAAAAAACCCGGATTTAAGATGCAATTTCTCAAGAGAAAATTAAATGAATTGCCTGATAAAAAATCATTTTTACACCGTTTTTTGACTGGGAAAAATAAAAGTTACGAGATGTATTCACTTACATCTTATACGGTTAAAAATGACAGCATTGAGATTAATGAATATACAGGAGGGGAAGAGGAATATTCCTTGACCCGCAGTTTTCATCTTGCCGATGTCGCTTTTTCCCTTGAAAGCTCTTATGGCATAAGAAAGAGCGGGAACAGCTATATTTTTTATGACAAAGAAAAGGGTGGGAGAGTAGAGCTTGCAAGAGATGTGATAATCGATCTTATTGAGGATGAGTTAGTGATTGAAAAGACTTTTCTTCTGGGTACCGACCGTTTTGGAAGGGATTTACTAAGCCGGTTGATCCTTGGTGCCCGGATATCACTTTCCGTCGGATTTATCGCAGTTTTCATTTCTTTATTTATTGGTATCCTCCTGGGCTCTTTGTCGGGCTTTTATGGCGGATGGATTGATAACCTTATAATGTGGTTTATCAATGTAATTTGGTCTATACCCACTTTATTGCTGGTTATTGCTCTTACTATGGTGCTGGGAAGAGGTTTCTGGCAAATTTTCGTCGCCGTAGGCCTTACTATGTGGGTGGAAGTTGCGAGGATAGTCAGGGGTGAGGTGAAAAGTCAACGCAAGCTTGAATATGTTGATGCAGCTATGGTAACCGGGATCAGCGATTTGCGTATTCTTTTCAGGCATATCCTTCCTAATATTGTCTCTCCGGTTATTATCATCGCCGCCTCGAATTTTGCTTCTGCCATTCTTATTGAAGCAGGCCTGAGTTTTCTGGGTATTGGGGTCCAACCTCCTGTACCTTCATGGGGTTCGATGATAAGGGATCACTATGGTTACATAATTGTGGATAAGGTCTACCTGGCCTTTATGCCCGGTGTATCCATAATGTTGCTCGTGCTCTCGTTTACATTGATCGGAAACGGCTTAAGAGATGCATTTGATGTAAAAGGAAAATAGCGACGCAGAACCGAGTGATAATGAGCTTGAGGGTGTTTAAAAAGATTATTACTTTTTTAGACACCCTCCGTACCGTATAAATTTATGAGATCCCTCGCCTATAGCTCGGGATCAGTTCGACTAAATGATTTTGAAAACCCAAAATCATAGTCTCACTGACATTATGGACAGACACTAGTTAGAGTCTGTCAATAGAGTCGGGTGTCTGGATCATAATGTTCAAGATCAAGGCGCGCAAAAATTTTAAACCGCAGTATACTAATGTATTCGAGGATTTTAAATTTTTGCAGCAACGCAGATATTGGACATTATGGACAGACACTAGTTAAGTCTTCTTTTTTGAAAGATATAATGTACAAAGAAAATCACCACTGCAAGAAACAGCAGACTCAATAATACATTTTGCCATATAGGAAATCCTTTTGGGATTATGTTGCCAAATCCTGCCAGCTCATCGGGACTTACCTGATCGGCCGTTTGAATTTTCTCTTTTACGATTTTCAGAACATCAGGTTCGGGAGTAAGTTTGGAAACAAATTTAGTGGGAAAGAACCAGCTGGCTTCATCTGAAACCAGATTTCGGAGTACGGGTTCAAAGACTACCCGGTAAAAACCAAAAACCAGCACGGAGAGTATCATGTTTTTAAAAATAAGTGCAAAAAGCACTCCGGTCATCAGCCAGATAAATGTCTGCAGAAAGGTGTTAATTAAAATCCAGGATCGCTCAAACATGATGCCCATGGTAATTTTATAGCTATAAATTAATCCTGAGGCCAGTACCGTAAAAAAAATCAATACAATTACATACAGGGAAATCATAAAAGCCAGGATTATTTTCTGATAGAATAATTCACGCCTGCTTAGTCCGAAGATGACCTGGTGCTTGTAGGTTTTATTATTAAACTCAAGACAGGTCAGCATTATGATCAGAATAACAAGAGTAAGGTTGTATGTGCCTCCAATCCAGGTGATGAAGTTCCATACATGCGGGAATTGATAGAGGGGAAGCACAGAAAGGAAGGGGAAATTGATATTAATATTAGGAATGGCAAATATGCCGAGTAAAAAAAAGAGTAAGTGAAGTGAGATAAGAATTTTCACCGGTCCATAACCGATGGTTTTAATGAATTCGATACGGAAAAGTTTTTTCACGGAACGGAGACTTTAATATGAATAATATAGTATACGAGATCTTATGTGAAATCATTCTTTTACCAGTTCCAGGAATTGACTTTCAAGAGTCTTTTTGTGACTCAGCAGACCGGAAAGAGTAATATTCTTTGAAAAAAAATATTCATTAAGATCCTGTGCATTTTTACCTTCTTCGAGTGATACAAGAATATGATCTTCATTTTCTTTGCTCCAGTTAATAAAACTGCATTCCTGTGCTGTTTTATTCAGTATATTCCGGTCTGATCCCCTGATCTCAATAATGGTTTCGCCTCCGATCAGTGTTCTCACATCTCCTTGTTCAAGAAGATTTCCATTCTTTAATATGGCCACATGGCTGCATACCTTTTCCACCTCGCTGAGAATGTGACTCGCCATAATAATTGTTTTACCCTTTCCTGCCTGTTCTGTTATTAATTCCCTCACTTCGGCAATCCCTTCCGGATCGAGACCATTTGTAGGCTCATCGAGTACCAGAACATCAGGATCACCCAGCAATGCAGCTGCAATTCCCAGTCGTTGTTTCATTCCGAGTGAGAGTGTCCGGAATCTGGATTTACGTCTTTCAAAAAGCTTTACTTCCTTTAGGACCCGATTAATATCATTCTTTCCATTACCTTTAATGTCTGCTATGAGGGAAAGATTTTGGACGAGATTCAGGTAAGGAAAGAAGTGGGGGACCTCAATAAGTGAACCTATCTTTTTTCTGGAATTGTGATCTGCTTTTTTCTGAAACCAGTAATAATCTCCGTTATCCTGTCCCAAAATTCCGGTAGCAATGGAAAGGGTAGTGGTCTTTCCGCTACCATTGGGTCCCAGAATCCCGAATACCTGACCTTCAATGACCTTTATACTCAACTGGTTGATTGCAGTTATCTTTCCATAAGACTTACCAAGGTTTTTCGTTTCGAAAACGATTTCTTTATTCATGAAAATAAAAATTTGTCAGATCTTGCATGGGCTGAAAACAGAGCCTAAAGTCCCATCTCAGACATAAACTTGATTCTCATAAGTCTCACTTCTTCCTCACTGTATTCCTCTTCTCCGAGTTCTTTCATCGCTTCATCGAGGGATTCTGATTCTGCATCTTCCTTGAAATATAAAAAGATATCTTCCTGTTTATCTTCATCAATGACTTCATTGATATAATAATCCAGATTGAGTTTAGTCCCGCTGTTAATAATGGCTTCTATTTCATTGAGTAATTCACTCATCTCCATATTTTTGGAGTCGGCTATGTCATTCAGCGGGATCTTCCGGTCAATGCTCTTAATAATGAATACTTTATTTCCGGATTTATTCACCACCGATTTAACAACCATATCCTGAGGACGGATGATCTCTTTTTCTTCAACATAATCCCTGATCAGCTTAACGAATTCATTTCCGTATCTTTTGGCTTTCCCCGCGCCCACTCCTACAATATTATGAAGTTCTTCAACAGAAACCGGATATTGTATAGCCATATCCTGAAGCGATGGATCCTGGAAGATCACAAAAGGTGGCAAACTATGCTTCTTAGCGATCTCTTTTCTAAGATCTTTAAGGATATGAAGAAGTTCCGTATCCATTGCTCCTCCACCCGATCCTCCCGCTTCATCATCATGATGAGCTTCATAATCGTGATCCTGGGTCAGCATAAATGATTCCGGATTTTCAATGAAATTGTTTCCTGCCTCCGTAAGTTTCAGAAGTCCGTAATTTTCAATGTCTTTGGATAAAAACCTTGCGATCAGGGCCTGCCGGATCACTCCATTCCAGAATCTTATATCTTTATCCTTTCCGACGCCGAAAACATCCAGTTTATGATGGTTGTAGGCTTTTATGCCAGAGTCTGCTTTCCCGGCAAGGATGGCTGCCACATGCTCGGCTTTGAATCTTTCTTTGATCTCACGGATTACTTCCAATGCCTGGACTATATAATCCATGCCTTCAAATTCTTCTTTTGGATGAAGACAATTGTCGCAGTTGCCGCATGTTCCTTCCATTAATTCGCCAAAGTAATTTAAAAGTACTTTCGGACGACAAACAGAGGTCTCGGCATAGGAAACCGTTTCCAGCAGGAGTTGTTTTCCGATCTCCTGTTCTGCGACCGGTTTTCCCTGCATGAATTTTTCCAGTTTCTGTATATCTTTATATCGATAAAATGAGATACAGCGACCCTCACCACCATCTCTCCCGGCCCTTCCAGTTTCCTGGTAATAGCCTTCCAGCGATTTGGGTACATCATAATGGATCACGAAACGCACATCAGGTTTGTCGATTCCCATTCCAAAGGCAATGGTAGCTACAATAACATCTGCTTCTTCCATCAGGAACATGTCCTGGTTTTTAGCCCTTGTAGCAGCATCCATTCCGGCATGGTATGGCAGAGCTTTAATGCCGTTTACCTGGAGGGTTTTGGCAAGTTCTTCCACCTTTTTTCTGCTCAGGCAGTAAATAATGCCGGACTTAGCTTTATTACCAAGAATGTATTTTATAATTTCCTTGGTTGCATTGATCTTCGGGCGGACTTCATAATAAAGGTTAATTCTTCGGAAGGAATCCTTAAAAACCTTTGCATCCAGCATATTCAGGTTCTTCTGGATGTCGTGCTGCACTTTTGGTGTAGCTGTTGCGGTTAATGCTATAATAGGAGCATTTCCGATTTTGCTGATTATAGGTCTGATACGCCGGTACTCAGGACGGAAATCATGTCCCCACTCTGAAATACAATGTGCCTCATCGACGGCATAAAAGGAAATCTTCACATTGTTCAGGAAGAGTATATTATCTTCCTTGGTGAGAGATTCCGGTGCCACATAAAGCAGTTTTGTGGTTCCCGAAAGTACATCTTCCTTCACATTTGCTATCTGTGCTTTGGAAAGCGATGAATTAAGGAAATGGGCAATCCCGTCATCGGTGCTGATACTTCGCATTGCATCAACCTGATTTTTCATCAGCGCTATCAGTGGGGAAATAATTATTGCAGTTCCTTCCAAAATTAATGATGGAAGTTGATAGCAAAGTGATTTTCCTCCTCCGGTAGGCATTAAAACAAAACTGTCATTACCGTCCAGCATATTTCTGATGATCTCTTCCTGATTCCCTTTAAAACTGTCGAATCCAAAGTACTTCTTTAAATATTTATATAATTGATTTTCTCCGCTCACTTTATCTCTGTTCTTTTCAATTTGTTAAGTTCATTGTTTGTTATTCGTAAACAAATATAATATTATAAAACGGAAAATATTATGATTATTGTTTACTACAAAATTTTTGCTATAAATATGCTGAAAACAAAACATTCCATGTATTAAATTTATCAATAAAATTTATATTAAAAAATTCTGCTGTCAATTTAAACTGAAAATCACATAAATTTTTACTTAATTTGCGATTCATTATAAATAATACTCAGAAATAGAAACTATATAGGATGGCAAAGAAGAATGAAGATGAAATGTCATTTCTTGAGCACCTTGAAGTGTTACGATGGCATCTTGTGAGAGCAATCCTGGGCATTTTTGTAGCAGCAATTATTGCATTTGTTTTTAAAAATATAATTTTTGACAAAATAATACTTGCGCCAAAATCTCCGGCCTTCCCGACTAATGTCTTTTTATGTAACCTGGGTAAGATGACAGGAGTATTGAAACTCTGCATCAACACTCTTCCCCTGGAGATCATATCCATAAAGATGGCGGGTCAGTTTACCATGCACATTCTGGTATCAGTTGTGGGCGGATTTATCGTTGCTTTTCCCTATGTATTTTACCAAATATGGAGTTTTGCTGTACCGGCACTTCACAGCAAGGAAAAAAGACATGCAAGAGGTGCTGTTTTTTCAAGTTCATTTTTGTTTCTACTTGGTGTATTATTTGGTTATTTTGTAATAACTCCGCTGACGGTTCATTTTCTCGGCAGCTACAGTGTCAGCACCGAGGTGACAAACCAGATCAACCTTATTTCCTATGTTAGCACCCTTGCTTCTGTAGTTCTTGCATCAGGAGTAATATTTGAATTACCGGTACTGGCTTATTTTCTGACAAAGGTGGGTTTGATCACCCCCGACTTTATGAGAAAATACCGTCGTCATTCTCTTATCGTGATCCTTGTTCTTTCAGCAATAATTACTCCTCCCGACATTTTTAGTCAGGTTTTGGTTGCATTTCCCCTTATTATACTTTATGAAGTGGGAATTTATATTTCCAAAAGGATTATTCGTCGCCAGGAAAAAGAAGACAGAATGAGAGACAGTGAATATTAAAATAAATGATCTGCCTATGACGTTTATATCTTCATAAACATTTGTACATGAAGCTGCACACCAAAAATTTAGTTAAGAAATACAGGGCCAGAACCGTTGTCAATAGGGTCTCCATTGAGGTTGAGAGAGGCGAAATAGTTGGTCTCCTGGGACCGAATGGAGCCGGAAAGACCACTTCATTTTATATGATTGTCGGACTGATCACACCAAATGAAGGCAAGATCTACATGGATGATGAGGATATTACCAGGCTGCCGGTGTATAAAAGAGCAAGGAAAGGAATCGGATACCTTGCCCAGGAAGCCTCCGTCTTTAGAAAATTAAGCATAGAGGATAATATTAAGGCCGTTCTCGAAATGTCAGACATGTCGACGGAGGAACAAAACGAAAGAATGGAATCCCTGCTGGATGAGTTCGGTTTGCAAAAAATACGAAAGAGCCTGGGAATACAACTTTCAGGAGGAGAAAGAAGAAGGACGGAAATTGCCAGGGCCCTTGCCCTTAATCCTCATTTTATTCTTCTTGACGAACCATTCGCTGGTGTGGATCCAATTGCTGTTGAAGATATTCAGGACATTGTTTCTAAACTGAAAGAGAAAAACATTGGCATTCTGATTACCGATCATAATGTACATGAAACCCTTTCTATTACAGACCGGGCCTATTTATTATTTGAAGGTGAAATACTCAAAGCCGGAACTGCACAGGATCTGGCTGAAGACGAACAAGTAAGGAAGCTGTACCTGGGTAAGAATTTTGAGTTAAGAAGCTTTTAGCTTTTTTTGCTTTTTCCCCTGTAGGTTCCGGTTTTTTAATAAAAAATCTTACCTTTGCACAAATTTTTCGCGGATGTGGCGGAATTGGTAGACGCGCTAGACTTAGGATCTAGTTCCGAGAGGAGTGGGGGTTCGAGTCCCTTCATCCGCACAACAAATAAACCGCTGATGCTTAAGTGGATATCGCTTAAGTATTCGGCGGTTTTAAAACTCATTTAGTTTTAAAATAGGCAATATGGATATTACAAGAGAACAAAATGATGATCTGAATGCGGTTGTGACCGTTAAACTTGAAGAATCGGATTATCAGGAAAAAGTTGATGATATTTTAAAAGATTACAGGAAGAAAGCCAATATAAAAGGTTTTCGACCGGGAAAAGTTCCTATGGGAATGATCAGGAAAATGTATTATAAGCCCGTGCTTGTTGACGAAATTAATCGTATGGTCGCCGAGAAACTTATGTCTTACATACAGGAAGAAAAACTGCAGATACTTGGTGAGCCCATGCCACATGGAAGTGATGCCACTGTTCCGGATTTCGATAACGATAAGGAATTTGAGTTTAAATTTGATCTTGGTCTGGCTCCTGAGCTAGATGTTGAGGTAAGTGAAAAAGATAAGATCCCTTTTTACAAAATTAAAGTTGAGGATAAACTCATTAATGAGCAGGTCGACAATGTGGCAAAGAGGTTCGGTGATTTCAGTCCTGTTGAGGAAGCCGGTGGTGACGAACTCGTAGTAGCGGATCTTTATCAGATCGATGGTGAGGGCAACCGGCTGGAAGAAGGTGTGGTTTCTGAAGAGGCAAGCATGTCGCTCGATATGATGAAAGATGATAAGGAAAAGGAAAAGTTCAAAGGAAAAAAGCCTGGTGATATAGTTGCATTTGATGTGAAAACTGCATACCCGAATGATGCGGAACTTTCCTCCTTACTGAAAATTGAAAAGTCACAGCTTGAAGAGCTTAATGGATTGTTTGAAGCAGAGATTAAGGAAATAAAAGAATTTCATAAACATGAGGTAAACCAGGAGCTGTTCGATAAAGTCTATGGTGAAGGCAATGTAAACAGTGAAGAGGAATTCAGGTCCAAAATTACCGAGGAACTGAAAATGAACTATGAGCGGGAATCCAATTATAAATTTGCCCTGGATGTAAAGGATTATTATACAGATAAGGCGAAAGTTGAGCTTCCCATTGATTTTTTAAAGCGCTGGATAGTTGCCACAAATGAAGGGATAACTGAAGATAAAATCGATAAGGAATTTGAAAGCTATGAAGGTGAGTTTCGCTGGCAGCTTGTAAAGGATAAGATTATCCGCGACAATGAGATAAGCGTTAGCGATGAAGAACTGTTCGAGTTTGCGTTTATTCTCAGTAAAAATCAGTTTTATCAATATGGTCTTTATAATGTTCCTGAGGAGCAGATCGAAAGTTTCGCTAAAGAACAATTGGAAAAGCCTGAGGAAGCAAGAAGACTCAGGAATCAAAAAAGTGAAGAAAAATTAGTGAAATTTGTTAAGGAAACAGTTAAATTAGAAGAAAAAGAAATTACGGAAGATAAGTTCAGGGAACTATTCGAAAAGTAATTTGTTACTCAATAAATAATAATTATGAATAAAGATGAATTTCGCAAATATGCGACAAAACATAAAGGAATCAGTTCGCTGAATCTCGACAGATATTCCTCAGTATATGGCAGCTATATTTCCCCTACCATTATCGAGGAAAGACAACTGAATATTGCCACAATGGATGTGTTTTCACGTCTTATGATGGACAGGATCATCTTTTTGGGAACTCCGATTGATGATTATGTAGCTAACATAATACAGGCACAGTTATTGTTTCTTGAGTCATCGGATCCTAACAAGGATATACAGATATATTTTAATACTCCCGGAGGATCGGTTCATGCAGGATTGGGAATTTACGATACCATCCAGTATATATCCTCCGACGTGGCTACCATTTGTACAGGTATGGCTGCATCAATGGGAGCAGTATTGCTGACGGCAGGAACCAAAAATAAACGCTCGGCCCTCCCTCACTCAAGGGTGATGATACATCAACCTATGGGCGGCGCTCAAGGTCAAGCCTCAGATATAGAGATTACTGCACGTGAGATTATGAAGCTTAAAAACGAATTGTATCAGATCATCGCTAAGCATTCGGGAAAAACTCTTAAGAAGGTTGAAAGAGATGCTGACAGGGATTACTGGATGACTGCCGCTGAGGCTAAAGAATACGGAATGATTGATGAAATTCTGGAAAAGAATAAATAAGATTGAATTATGGACAGGTGCTCATTTTGTGGAAGAGAGAAGAAGGATACGAATTTGCTTATCGCAGGTATCAGTGGTCATATTTGTGACCGATGCATCGATCAGGCACATAGCATAGTTCAGGAAGAACTGGGCAGCAAGGCTGATTTCGACGTAAATGAAATCCATTTGCTTAAACCCCGGGAGATAAAAAAATTCCTCGACCTTTATGTGATTGGTCAGGAGGAAGCCAAAAAGTTTATTTCTGTTGCCGTCTACAATCATTATAAAAGGTTGATGCAGGTGGGTAAAAAAGATGATGACGAAGTGGAAATTGAAAAATCCAATATCGTCATGGTCGGGGAAACCGGGACCGGTAAGACTCTTCTTGCCAGGACTATCGCGAAGATGCTACATGTTCCCTTCACCATTGTAGATGCTACAATACTTACAGAGGCAGGTTATGTAGGAGAGGATATAGAGAGTATTCTTACCCGTTTGCTTCAGGTTGCTGATTATAACCTTGAAGCTGCTGAGAAAGGCATTGTCTTTATAGATGAGATCGATAAAATTGCCCGGAAAGGTGATAACCCTTCCATCACCCGTGATGTTTCCGGTGAGGGCGTGCAGCAGGGCTTGCTTAAGTTGCTTGAGGGAAGTGTTGTGAATGTTCCTCCCCAGGGAGGAAGAAAGCATCCTGATCAGAAAATGATTCCTGTTAATACCCGTAATATTTTGTTTATCTGCGGAGGAGCCTTTGATGGCATTGAAAAGAAAATAGCCAACCGATTGAATACCCAGGTGGTCGGATATCGGGCAAGCAAGGATAAAGATCAGATCGACAGGGATAATCTTCTGCAGTATATTGCACCTATGGATTTAAAAGCCTTTGGTCTCATACCCGAAATAATCGGACGCTTACCCATATTAACTCATCTGAATCCACTTGATAAACCAACTCTCAGGAGAATTCTTACAGAACCCAGAAACTCAATAACCAAACAGTACATGAAACTCTTTGCCATTGACGACATAGAATTGACCTGGGATGATAATGCACTGGATTACATTGTGGAAAAAGCAGTTGAGTTCAAACTTGGTGCCCGCGGATTGCGCTCCATCTGTGAAGTGATCATGATGGATGCAATGTTTGATTCACCGGGAAACAGTAATGAAAAAATTCATGTTGATTTAGATTATGCAAGGCAAAAGCTGGAGAAGGCAAATATAAAACGCCTTAAAGCTGCATAACTCTTAAAAAATGTTTCTATTTATGGAAACATATTCGTTTTTCAAGATCCTTACGCTTTGCTCAGGATTCAGTTCAACCTTGCATTTTTCAGTTCACCTTCGGTTTCTGGAAAATGGGTTTTACTGAACTTCCTCAAGATCCTTACGCTTTGCTCAGGATTCAGTTCAACCTTGCATTTTTCAGTTCACCTTCGGTTTCTGGAAAATGGGTTTCACTGAACTTCCTCAAGATCCTT